>NZ_JAPDPH010000460.1 GCF_026013475.1 Micromonospora yasonensis
TGCCCGGCACCTGGTCAAGGCCAGCTGGACGACGACCGACCGGCTGGTCGCCCGGGGCGCCTCGGCCGGCGGCCTGCTGATGGGGGCGGTGGCCAACCTGGCCCCGGACGCCTTCGCCGGGATCGTCGCGCAGGTGCCCTTCGTGGACGCGCTCACCTCGATCCTCGACCCGTCCCTGCCGCTCACCGTCACCGAGTGGGAGGAGTGGGGCAACCCCCTCGACGACGCCGAGGTGTACGCGTACATGAAGTCGTACACCCCGTACGAGAACGTGACCGAGGTCGACTACCCGGCGGTCCTCGCGGTGACCAGCCTCAACGACACCCGGGTGCTCTATCACGAGCCGGCCAAGTGGGTCGCCCGGCTACGCGCCGTCGCACCGCAGGGCGACTACCTGCTCAAGACCGAGATGGGCGCCGGACACGGCGGCCCCAGCGGCCGGTACGACGCCTGGCGCGAGGAGGCGTTCATCAACGCCTGGATCCTGAACCGCCTCGGCCGCGCCTGAGATGTCAGGAGGGGCCCCCGGTCAACGCCTGGCGCGCCGGAGGGGCCCCTCCTAACACCCGGAGCCAAGCGCCGACGCGAGCACCGCGGGTTCGACGTTGCCGCCGGTGACCACGGCGACGGTACGCCCCGACGGGAGCTCGTCGCGGTGGAACAGCCGGGCCGCCAGCGCGACCGCCCCGCTCGGCTCGGCCACCAGCCGGGCATCCCGGACCAGCCGGACCAGCGCCGCGCCGATCTCCTCCTCGGTGACCGTGACGATGCGGTCGAGCCGTTCCCGCAGGTGGGCCAGGGTCAGCTCGGACAGGTTGGTACGCAGCCCGTCGGCGCTGGTGCGGTGGGTCCGCTCGACGTCCCAGACCACCACCTCCCCGGCGGCGAGCGAGTCCCGGGCGTCGGCGGCCAGCTCAGGTTCCACCCCGATCACCTCGGCCGACGGACGCAGCGCCTTGACCGCGGTGGCCACACCCGAGGCGAGGCCACCGCCGCCCACCGGCACCAGCACCACGTCCACTTCGGGCAGGTCGTCGACGATCTCCAGCCCGATGGTGCCCTGCCCGGCGATGATCCGAGGGTGGTCGAACGGCGGCACCAGGACCGCCCCGGTGTCGGCCACGATCCGTTCCGCCTCGACGAGCCGCCGGGCCGGGGGCACCAGCCGTACCTCGGCGCCGAGCGCCCGGATCCGGTCCACCTTCACCTGCGGCGCGCCCTCGGGGACGACCACCGTGCAGGGCACGCCGAACGATCGGGCCGCGTAGGCGAGGGCCTGGCCGTGGTTGCCCGAGGAGTGGGTCACC
>NZ_JAPDPH010000461.1 GCF_026013475.1 Micromonospora yasonensis
GGGACTGTACAAATAACGGCTGATCGACCGATCAAGGGAGAGACGCCAGATGACGACCGAGATCACCTCGGGGCAGGAGCCGGCCGCCAGGCCGGCGGATGCGGTCACGGATGAGCAGTTGATCGCGATGCTGGTCGATCGGGCTCGTGGTGACGGGCTGAAGCTGACCGGGGAGGGTGGGCTGCTGCAGCAGCTCACGAAGCGGGTCCTGGAGTCGGCTTTGGACGGTGAGATCACCGACCACGTCGGCTACGACAAGAACGACCCGGCCGGCCGGGGCAGCGGGAACACGCGTAACGGCAGCCGGACCAAGACCGTGCTCACCGACGTCGGGCCGGTGCAGGTTCGGGTTCCGCGGGACGCGGCGGGCACGTTCGAGCCGCAGATCGTGCGGAAACGGCAGCGGCGCCTGTCCGGGGTCGACGACATGGTCCTGTCGCTGTCGGCCAAAGGGTTGACGCACGGCGAGATCGCCGCCCATTTGGCCGAGGTCTACGGCGCGGACGTGTCGAAGCAGACCATCTCCACCATCACGGACAAGGTCATGGACGGTATGGCCGAGTGGCAGAACCGGCCCCTCGACCCCGTCTACCCGGTCGTGTTCATCGATGCCATCAACGTCAAGATCAGGGATGGTCAGGTCGCGAACCGGCCGATCTACCTGGCGATGGCGGTCACCGTCGACGGGCACCGCGACATCCTCGGTATCTGGGCCGGTGACGGCGGCGAGGGCGCGAAGCACTGGCTGCATGTGCTGACCGAGCTGAAGAACCGTGGCGTCGCCGACGTGCTCATGCTCGTATGTGACGGGCTCAAGGGGCTGCCCGAGGCGGTGGAGACGGTCTGGCCGCGCACGATCGTGCAGACGTGTGTGGTGCACCTGCTGCGCAACTCGTTCCGATACGCGGCCCGGCAGGACTGGGACAAGATCGCCAAGGCGCTCAAGCCGGTCTACACCGCGCCCACGGAGGACGCCGCGACCGAGCGGTTCATGGAGTTCGCCGACGCCTGGGGCAAGAAGTATCCGGCGATCGTGAAGCTGTGGTCCGACGCGTGGGCGGAGTTCGTGCCGTTCCTCGCCTTCGACGTGGAGATCCGCAAGGTCATCTGCTCCACGAACGCGATCGAGTCGGTGAACGCCCGCATCCGCAAGGCCGTCCGAGCCCGCGGTCACTTCCCGAACGAGCAAGCGGCACTCAAGTGCGTCTATATGGCGCTGATGAGCCTCGACCCGACCGGGGCCGGCCGCCGGCGC
>NZ_JAPDPH010000462.1 GCF_026013475.1 Micromonospora yasonensis
TCGCCGCCACCCGGGTGGTCGGCGCGGTGCCCGCCCCGGCCACTCCGACGCCGACGCCGAGCCCGTCGAAGACGCCAAAGCCGACGCCAACCTCGCCGTCACCGAAGCCCACCTCGCCGTCGCCGAAGCCGAGCACCGCGAGCCCGAGCCCGTCCCACTCGCCGTCGCCGAGCAACTCGCCGTCGCCCAGCCCGTCGAACTCGTCGCCGGCCGCGTCGCCGTCCGGCGCGGACAGCAGCGGGCCAAGCCCGTCGAACAGCTCCGCCGCCCCGACGGGGAGCGCGGCGACGGAGACCACGGCGAGCGCGACGGAGAGCGCCGCATCCACTCCGAGCAGCGGTAACTGACCCAACCTCCACTCCGACTGTGCTGCCGGGCCGGAATGTGGCACGGTGAGAACCGGGCACTCCCGACCGACATCACGGTCCGGGAGCGAGCGTGGCCATGGAGGGGCGAGCATGGGCGAGCGAGAGGTTCCGGCAAAGACGGTCCACCCCGGATCCGCGCCCGACCCCACCGACGGGCCGGTCGACCCGGGCGCCACCGAGCGCGGCGAGGAGGCCGCTGCGGGAGCCTCCGTCGTGGCCCGGGCCCGGGTCAGTGTCGCCGGCGCGGCCGTACCGCCCCCGGCTGAGGACCGGCCGGCCACGCCGGTCAGCGCCACCACGTACCGGGCAAGCGCCCCCGCAGCGCCGGCCGGCCCGCTGGAACGGCGGCAGCCAGGTGCCTCGGTCGCGCCCTCGACGTGGTCCGCCTTCGCCACCGATACCCCGGCCCCCGCCGGCGACCAGCCGGCACCGGTGCCGCCCAGCCCCCGCAGCTCGGCCGGGCAGGCGCGGGCCAGCGCCGCCGTGCCGGGACAGAGCCGGGCCTCGACGGACGAGGTCGCCGCCGCGGGAGTGACGAAGGCCGGTGCCACGAAGGTCTACCGGGCGGGACCGGTGAACCCCGAGCCGCCCGAGCCGGCCCAGCCGCCGGAGCCCGCGCAGCCCCCGCCGCCGCCCGGCCCGGAGCCCGAGCCAGCGCCGACGCCCGTGCCGGGTCCGACCCCGCCCTCGCCGGCGCCCCCGGTGCCGGAGCCGGAGCCGGAACCCCCGCTCCGGCCGACGCCGCCGGTTCCCGCCCCGCCGGTTCCCACGCCGCCGCCCGGGCCGATCCCCACGCCGCCGCCGGGGCCGACCCCGCCGGCGCCGGTTCCGCCGCTGCCCGGGA
>NZ_JAPDPH010000463.1 GCF_026013475.1 Micromonospora yasonensis
TTATTTTGGGTGAATGTCGCGTAGGTCGTTCCTGGCTGCTCTTCCGGTCCTGGTCCTGTCGGGCGGGTTGTTGGCCTGCACCGACCGGCCGCCCAGCCGGGATGCCCTGGCCAGCCCGTCCGCGGGCGTGTCGGTGGGTCGGTCGTTCGGGCCGCTGGTGGCGGGCATGCCGACGTATCCGGCGGCCGGGAACGTGTACGCCGCGGCGGGCCCCAACCAGCTCGCCCCGCAGGTGCGCGGTGACCGGCCGTTGGTGTACGTGCCGAACACCAAGAGCAACGACGTGTGGGTGATCGACCCGGCGACCTACCAGGTGGTGGACAAGTTCCCGGGCGGCCCGGAGCCGCAGCACGTGGTGCCCTCCTACGACCTGCGCACCCTGTACGTGGCGTCCAGCCAGATCCCCAACGGCGGCCTGGTCCCGATCGACGCCAGGACCGGCAAACCGGGCGCGTTCCGCAAGCTCGACGACGTCTACAACCTCTACTTCACCCCCGACGGCAAACAGGCGATCGTGGTCGCCGAGGCGTACCAGCGGCTGGACTTCTACGACCTGAAAACCTGGCAGCGGGTGCGGTCGGCCCGGTTCCCCGAATGCGGCGGCATCAACCACATGGACTACACCGCCGACGGCAAAACCATGCTGTTCAGCTGCGAGTTCGCCAACCGCATGCTCGTACTCGACACCACCAGCCTCCGCAAACTCCGCGAGTTCCGGCTCACCGAAACCACCGACGGCATGCCCCAGGACACCCGACTCACCCCCGACGGACAACACTTCCTGGTCGCCGACATGCACGCCCACGGCGTATACGTCTTCGACGCCCAAGCCACCCGACAAACCGGCTTCATCCCCACCGGCCGCGGCGCCCACGGCATCTACTTCAACCGCCAAGCCACCCTCGCCTACATCACCAACCGCGACGAAGGCACCATCACCGTCCTCGACCTGACCACCCTCAAACCCACCACCACCTGGCGAATCCCCGGCACCGCCAGCCCCGACATGGGCGGCCTCTCACCCGACGGCAAACAACTCTGGCTCTCCGGCCGCTACCACGACGAGGTATACGTCCTGAACACCGAAACCGGCAAACTACTCGCCCGCATACCCGTCGGCCGCGGCCCCCACGGCCTCACCATCTGGCCACAACCCGGCCGCTACTCCCTCGGCCACACCGGCAACATCCGCTAGCCCCGGCCCGG
>NZ_JAPDPH010000464.1 GCF_026013475.1 Micromonospora yasonensis
GCCGCTTCTCCGAAATCAGCAACGAGACCGCCGGTGAGCACTTCACCCCGCGCGAGGTCATCAAGCTGATGGTCAACCTGCTCCTCGCCCCCGACGAGGACGACCTGATCACCCCCGGCATCGTCCGCAAGGTCTACGACCCGGCCTGCGGCACCGGCGGCATGCTCACCGAGGCCCAGGAGCACATCCAGGCCCACAACCCGCACGCCACCGTCGAGGTGTACGGGCAGGAGCTCAACGGCGAGACGTATGCGATCTGCCGCTCCGACATGATGCTCAAGGGCGGCGACCCGACGAAGATTGCCTTCGGCAACTCGTTCAGCCAGGACGGCCACGAGGATGAGCGCTTCGACTACATGCTCGCCAACCCGCCGTTCGGAGTGGAGTGGAAGAAGGTCGAGAAGTTCATCAAGGACGAGCACGCCCGCGGCCACGCCGGCCGCTTCGGTGCCGGCCTGCCCCGGATCAACGACGGCTCGCTGCTCTTCCTCCAGCACATGATCTCGAAGATGAAGCGCCCCGAGGATGGGGGCAGCCGCGTGGCAATCGTCTTCAACGGCTCGCCGCTCTTCACCGGCGCCGCCGGGTCCGGCGAGTCGGAGATCCGCCGCTGGATCCTGGAGAACGACCTGCTGGAGGGCATCGTCGCCCTGCCCGACCAGCTGTTCTACAACACCGGCATCTCCACCTACTTCTGGATCCTCACCAACCGGAAGGAGCCGGCCCGGCGGCGCAAGGTCGTGCTGCTCGACGGTCGCGACTACTGGACCAAGATGCGCAAGAGCCTCGGCGACAAGCGCAAGATGCTCACCGACGAGCACATCACCGAGCTGACCAGGCTGTACGTCGAGGCGCTGTCCATCGCGGACGACCCGAAGCACCCGCAGCACGCCAAGGTGAAGGTCTTCAAGACCACCGACTTCGGCTACCAGCGCATCACGGTCGAGCGACCGCTGCGGCTGCGCTTCGAGGTCACCGAGGAGACGGTCGCGCTGCTCGCGGAGGCGAAGGCGGTTCTCAAGTACGCCGAGCGGGAGTCTCTGCTGGCGGCGGCAAAGTCACTGATCGGTACGCGATCGGGGACGCGGGCTGACTTCGCGATGAAGCTGAATGGGCTGGGGAAGCTGCCGGCGCCGGTGGAGAAGGCCGTATGGGAGGCTTTCTCGGTCACTGACGCGGAGGGGGAGGTGC
>NZ_JAPDPH010000465.1 GCF_026013475.1 Micromonospora yasonensis
GTGGAACTGGGGCCGAACGGAACGCTCACCACGCTGCACGTCCAGACGCTGCCGGGCGCGGTCACCGCGGTGCACGTTCTGCATCCGGAGCAGCCGGCCGAGCGCACGGGCCGCACCGCCGTGGCTGCCGTGCACGTGGGTGACGCCGGCCACGCCTGGCCGATCGGGGCAGCCCGGTTCGACCCGCCGCACCTGCCGGGCTACCCGTTCCAGCGCCGGCGCCACTGGCTGGACACCCCGGCCGAGGCGTCGCGGCCCCCCGTACCGGTTCCCGGCCCGGCGGCGGGTGCCGCGACCGACCCGCTGGCCAGCGACCCGGCGTACGGGGATCGAGCGGGCACGGTGCGGACGCTACCCGACCGGCTCCCGGCCCTCGGCGAGGCGGACCAGCTGCGGCTGGTCCGGCAGGTGGTGCTCGACCAGCTCGCGTTCACCCTCGGCCACCCGACGGCGGACGGCATCGACCCGACCCGGACGTTCAAGGATCTCGGCTTCGACTCGCTGTTGGCGGTGCGCTTCCGCAACGAGCTGGCGGCGGCGACCGGCGTCGACCTCCCGGCCGGGGTGACCTTCGACCATCCGACGCCGGAACGGCTGGTCGAGTTCGTCCACCGGTCGGCGGTCGGCGGATCGGGCCCGGCGGTGGCGCTCGCACCGGCGATCCCGCTGGACGAGCCGGTGGCGATCGTGGGGATGGCCTGCCGCTACCCGGGCGGCGTGACAACGCCGGAGCAGTTGTGGGAGCTGCTGGTCGACGGCCGGGACGCGATCGGCCCGCTCCCCGCCGACCGGGGCTGGGACCTGGCGTCGATCTACGACCCGGACCCGGACTCGCCCGGCACCACGTACGCCCGCGAGGGCGGATTTCTCGCCGACGCCACGGAGTTCGACGCGGAGTTCTTCGGGATCAGCCCGCGTGAGGCGACGGCGATGGACCCGCAGCAGCGCCTACTGCTGGAGACGGCGTGGGAGGCGGTGGAGCGGGCCGGCGTCGACCCGGCCGGCCTGCGCGGTGAGCGGGTCGGCGTGTTCGTCGGCGCCATGCCGCAGGACTACGGCCCGCGGATGCACGAGGCGTCGGCTGACGTCGGGGGGTACGTGCTGACCGGCAACACGACGAGTGTGGCGTCCGGACGGATCGCGTACGTGCTCGGGCTGGAG
>NZ_JAPDPH010000466.1 GCF_026013475.1 Micromonospora yasonensis
CGCGTGTAGACGGATCACCACCACCCTCACCCTCAACGAGCGCGCCTGGACGTGCCCGGGTTGCGGGGTCGAGCACGACCGGGACATCAACGCTGCCAAGAACATCCTCGCCGCCGGGCTGGCGGAGAGGTAAAACGCCTGCGGAGCTGATGTAAGACCCCAAGGGAAACCTCCCGGCAAGGCAGTCGGCGATGAAACAGGAAAGCCTCACGGGCGACCGTGGGAATCCCGGCCCCTTCAGGGCCGGGAGGATGTCAAGCGTGGGGAGCCATCACGCGCGGCGCGGCGGCGCGCACGAGGCGGAGGACAGGAGATCCACCGCGCCCGTCACCGCGAGGTGGCGGGCGGTCTCGGCCCGGATGCCCTCGGCGGCGAGCACGTCCCGCTGCTCCCCGGTGTAGCCGATGCAGTCGAGAAAGACCACGTCGGCGCCACCCGCGCTGACCCTTCGCCCGGTGGCCGCCACCTCGTCGAGTCCAGCCGTGTAGGGGTCCACGGCCGCCGCGATGACGCAGCGGCCCAGGCGCCCTTCCCATCGCTCCTGGATATCCGTCAACTGCTCCGGCACGGGGCACAGCACCCCCAAGCGGCCGTCGCCGACCAGCCGCGCCATGAGGTCGTGGGCGAGGTCCTCCGCGTGCAGCACCGGCACCGACGCCGGGCCGTGCTCGACGCGGCCGGTGCACAGCACCAGGACGGCTCCGCAGCGATCGGCCACGCAACGCCGGATGGCGCCGTCGAGCGCCGGGGCGATGCTCGTCGCGCCGAGGCGGACGCGCGAACCGTCCCGCAGGCGGGAAACGAGGGTATGCTCCCCGGCGTGCGGCGCGAGCCGGGCGATGCCGTCCGCGTCGAGGAGGTCCAGCGCGCCGTGTTCGACCCAGTCGACGCCGGAGAGGGCGGCCTCGACATCGGGGATGAGGTCGGTGCGGGGCGCCTGGCCGATCGTGACGAGACCGAGCCCAGGCCTCACGTGGTTCGCCCCGCCTACAACCGGCAGGTGCATCACGCCACCGCCTTTTCGGGCAGGTCCGCGGCCGCGACGCCACGCTCGACGATGCGGCGTCGCACGGCCCGGTCGACCCGCGCGGTGGGGTCGGCGATTGGGATCGCCGCGAGG
>NZ_JAPDPH010000467.1 GCF_026013475.1 Micromonospora yasonensis
ACGATCTCGTGCGCAATTGGGCAGGGCCGTGAGGTGCCATGATTCGGTTCTGGCTACCAGGTGATCATGCGGTCGGACACGAGGCCGGCGACGGCGTCGATGGTCTCGGGTAGCAGTTCGCGGCGGCCGGTGAAGCGCTGCAGTTGTCGCCACCATTTCAGCTCCGCGATGGCGTGTTCGACCGGGATGCGCTGTGACGACTGGTGTTTACGTTCGGCTTCCCATGCGGCCTGCCGGGCCGGTGGTGCGCCAGGGCGGAGTTTCAGCGGCGGTGCTGTGACCTGGCCGGGGTGGGTCTTGGCGAGCCCTTGGTAGCCGGTGTCGACCAGGACCTTCACCCTGCGGGTACGCGTCCAGCAGGGCATCGATGCCCTCAACGCGGGCGGCGGTGGTGTCGTGCATCCGGCCCGGCCGGTGCCCACCGCACCACAGGGTCGCGCCGTACTCGTCGGCCACGACGGTGGCCTTGATCGTGTTCTGCTTGACCTTCCCGGACACGAACGCCTTGCGCCCGGGTCGGCCGGCCCGAGGGCGGCGGACCCGGATCTCGGTGGCATCCAGCCGCAGCGTCACACCCTCCGCGGCGGCATACGCGAACACGTCGGCCAGGGTGTGTAGTCGTATCCCGCGCGGGCGGGCGACCCCTCGACGGGCCAGCATCGGTCGGACCTGCCCGATCGCCCGAGTCACGGTGGAGCGATCCACCCCGAACGCCGCCGCCAGGGCTTCGTGCGGCACGCCCAGCCGTAGATGAGCAAGGGTGATAGTCAGCCGGTCGGTGAACCGCAGGATCAGACGGCGGCCGGCCCCGGCCGCCCGCCGCCGCTGGCCGCTGCGGCGGGCATGCAGGCGACCTTCCCGACCCGCCAGCCATATCGGGAACAGCTCGGTCCGTAGCAGGTGCAGATGCCGGCGGGAGATCCCGGTGAACGCGGGATGGCTGAAAACACGACGAGCCCACCGGATCGACACCGGAAGATCATCGCCTACGCGGACCGACCCCACCGACCGTCCAATTTCCAATTGCGCACGAAAT
>NZ_JAPDPH010000468.1 GCF_026013475.1 Micromonospora yasonensis
GGCGATGCGGGTCCGGACGAGCACTGGTCGTCGCCCCACTGCCCGAAGGCGGCCGCCGAACTGCTTCAGCCTGGCGAGGACTACAGCCTGACAACGAGAAACCCCCGCCGGGAACTTGTCCCAGCGGGGGTCCTCACCTTCCTCGATCCAACCGCTTCAGTTCGCCTGATCACTCAGGCTGTTCTGATACCGCTGCCACAGCATGACGAGCCACGGGTTGGCCCCTGGTTCCGGCTCGGAAGCCACCACCGGCGAGGGTGCCGACTCCACCAGGTGCAGCAGAGTCCAGGACAACCCGAAGCAGTTGTCGACTCCGAAGCACTTCGCCAAAAGTTGGGCCTCCTCATCGCTGACCGGCGACTCAATGGCATGAAGCAGCCGGGTTCTCTCCTCGAACTCCTCGTCCCCACTCTCGGAGTCGTCGTCCTCGGAGGGCAGCGGCCCCAGCCGAGCGAAGGCTGTTACCTCATCCCTGACAGTCACATCTACCTCTTCATCAGGTCAGGATAATTTGTTCTGTAGTATCCCAAGATTTCCTTGATCTGCTTGTTGAAGTGACCCGGATCGCCGTAGTTCTTCTCTCCGATCTGACGAAGATTCTGCAGATCCTTCGCCAGTACCTCCCGGAAGGACAGGTTGGCGTCCAGACGCTTGGTCACCCTTCCTGCCGGACCGTAGGTACGTGTCAGCAGGTGATCGGCATGGGTCATCACGATCGCTGCGTGGTCACGGTAGGGCAGGAAGTTCAGAGCCGCCTGAGGGATGTGGTTCGGAGTCAGGTTATCCCCGGTCCGCGCCCTATCAGCCAGGTCCCCGAAACGGCCAACTTCCCCTTCCTTCACCGCCGGGATTGGCGTCCCGCCGCTGGTGCACTTGCACTTGGTCGCATGGTCGGCAACCGGGCAGCTGGCATTGTGAACCAGAAGCGCGGAGCCG
>NZ_JAPDPH010000469.1 GCF_026013475.1 Micromonospora yasonensis
TTCCAGCCCGAGGACGTACGCGATCCGTCCGGACGCCACACTCGTCGTGTTGCCGGTCAGCAGGAACCCCTCGTACGCCTCCGGCGCCTCGTGCATCCTGGGCCCGTACTCGTCGAAGGCGAGCCCGGTGAAGACGCCGGTGGCGGTGCCCCGCAACGTGGTCGGGTCGATGCCGGCCCGCTCGATGCTCTCCCACGCGGTCTCCAGCAGCAGCCGCTGCTGCGGGTCCATCGCGGTCGCCTCCCGGGGGCTGATCCCGAAGAAGGCGGCGTCGAAGTCGGTGGCCCCGGTGATGAACCCGGCCTCCCGCGCGTACGTGGTGCCGGCGTGCTCGGGGCGCGGGTCGTAGAGCCGCTCCATCCGCCAACCACGGTCGGTCGGGAACTCCCCGATCGCGTCGGTGCCGGACGCCAGCAGCTCCCACAACTCCTCCGGGTTGCCGACCCCGCCCGGATAGCGGCACGCCATCCCCACGATCGCGATCGGCTCGTCGGCGGCGGGCGCCCGTACCGCCAGCCTGGCCGGGGTGGCCTGCTCGGCCCGGCCGGGCAGCCGTCCGGTGAGGTATCCGACCACGGCCGCCGGGGTGGGGTGGTCGAAGACCAGGGTGGCCGGCAGCTGTAGCCCGGTCACCGTGCTCAGCCGGTTGCGTAGCTCGACCGAGGTCAACGAGTCGAACCCGAGGTCCCGGAAGGCCCGCCCGAGCTGGATGGACTCGGCGGTCGCGTGACCGAGCACCACCGCGACCGTCGTCCGCAGCAGATCCTCCAGCGCCGCCCGCCGCTCGTCCGCGTCGAGGTCGGCCAGGCGGTCCACCAGCGTCGCCCCGGCGTCCCCGGCGCCCGCCGTGACCGCGCGCCGGGTCGCGCCGGCGAGAGCGG
>NZ_JAPDPH010000047.1 GCF_026013475.1 Micromonospora yasonensis
CAGGTGACCGAGCCCGCACCGCCGCACCGGCAACCCGAGGAGGGGCACCGGCACGGCCGGTTGAGCGCCCGCGCGACGGTGGTGGCCGAGCCGGCGCCGCCCGGGACGTCGCCGCTGGCCGACCCGTGGGGCGGACGGCCCGGGCTGCGGCACGTGCCGCCGGGCGAGGGGCCGTTCCGGCTGGTGGTGCTGTTGCACGGCGCGGGCGGATCGGCCCGGCACGGCCTCGACCTGCTGCTGCCGCTCGCCGACGCGCACCAACTGCTGCTGCTCGCCCCGCAGGCCATGGCGAGCACCTGGGACCTGATCGCCGAGGGGTACGGCCAGGACGTCGCCCGGATCGACGCGCTGCTGGCCGAGGCGCTCGGCACGTACCCGGTGAGCGGGGTGACGTTCGGCGGCTTCTCCGACGGGGCCTCGTACGCCCTCTCCCTGGGGTTGACCAACGGCGACCTGGTCGACGCGGTGCTGGCCTTCTCCCCCGGCTTCGCCGCACCCCTGGTCACCCACGGCCGGCCGCGGATCTTCGTCTCGCACGGCGCCGACGACCGGGTGCTCCCGGTGGACGTGTGCAGCCGGCGCCTGGTCCCCCGCCTGCACACCCTCGGCTACCCGGTGGAATACGCGGAGTTCGCCGACGGCCACGAGGTGCCGGCGGAGATCCGGCGGCAGGCGGTGGACTGGCTGGTCGGCTGACCGGGGTCAGCGGCCCGGCCCGGTGACCGCCGCGTCGACCCGGCGCAGCACCGTGGCGTCGTCGTCCCCGGCGACGCCGCGCAGCAGGTCGATGGCGGTGGCCCGGATCTGCCCGATGATCATCGCGAGCGGCAGGGTCTGGCCGGGGGTGAAGAGCCGGCCGGCGACCCGGACCGCCTCCAGCGCGGCGACGTCCGCCCGTTCGGCGTGGGTGTCGGCGATCCCCTCCTGGCCGGTGAGGTCGGCGGCGAGCGCGTCCCCAGCCGAGCGGACCGCCCCGGCCAGGGTCCGCACCGCGTTGCCGAGGTCGGCCGGGACCGGCGCCGGACCACGGGTGAGGGTGACCGCGGCGCGC
Organism: Micromonospora yasonensis; assembly: GCF_026013475.1. Classification (GTDB taxonomy): domain Bacteria; phylum Actinomycetota; class Actinomycetes; order Mycobacteriales; family Micromonosporaceae; genus Micromonospora; species Micromonospora yasonensis. The sequence continues at coordinate 1,052 of NZ_JAPDPH010000047.1, forward strand.
GCGAGGACCCGGACGTTGCGGACGGCGTAGTCGATCTGCCGGATCGAGCCCTCCACCGAGCGCAGCCGGCCGAGGTGCTCGCGGCGGCGCAGGTTGAGCCGGAGCGCCTCGCCAGCCGCCTGCACCGCGCCGCGCAGCCGCTCCACGCCGGCGTCGGCGTGCCGGGCCCGCTCCAGCGCGGCCAGCGCCGCCTCGTCGTCGCCCCGGTCGAGCGCGGCGGCGATCTCGTCGAGCACCCCGGCCAGCTCCTGGAAGGTGTGCCGGAACTCGGCGACCAGCGGGGCGAGCGGCCGGCGGGCGTCGACGAGCTGGCTCGCCACCACGGCCACCCCGCCACCGATCAGCGCGTCGACGAACCGGAACGGGACCAGGGACTCGGTCGGCGGCGCGACGACCACCAGGTAGAGGGCGGAGACGGCGGCCTGCACCACGGTGACCGAGCTGGCGCCGATGGCCACCGCCAGGGCGACGGTGAGCAGGATGACGGTGAAGACCGTCCAGGTGGTACGCGGCCCGAGCGCCTGCACCACCAGGTCGGCGACGAGCACCCCGGCGGCCACGCCGAGCACCACCTCGACGGCCCGGCGCATCCGCTGGCCGCGCGCCTGGCCGAGCACGATCAGCGCGGCGGCCGGGGCGAAGAACGGCTGCGGGTGGCCGACCAGCCGGGTGGCGAGGATCCAGGCGACGGTGGCCGCGAGGGTGGCTTCGACGACCGGCAGCCAGCCCCGGCGCAGCCGCCCGGCCGCCTCCCGGACGGCCGCTCCGGGTCGCGGCGCGGCGTCGGACCCGCCGCGCCGGACCAGCGCGCCCCACCACGTCATCGTCGCCTCCCGTCGCCCGTGCCCCAGCACATCCTGCGCCGTGGCGGCCGGGCCGGCAGCGGTCGACGCCACTGAACGGCGGTGGCGCCGCTCACCGTGGCACGGGCGGTCAGCCGGCGGCGGCAGCGGCGGCGGCCAGCTCGGCGTACTCGGGGGAGGCGAGGAAGCGGGTGAGGATCTCCGCGGTGCCCCGGGTGTACGGCCGGCCGTCCAGCACCTCGGCCGGGGTGGTGAAGACGATCGCGGCGCCCTCGCCGACCACCACGTCGTCCTGCCGCGCGGTGGTCGGGGCGTAGAAGTAGTGCTTGACCCGGTCGACCTCGGGGAGTTCCTGGACGGCGTAGAGCCGCAGCGGGACCTCCGGACGCAGCCCGGTCTCCTCCCACAGCTCCCGGACCGCCGTCTCCTCCGCGGTCTCCCCGGGTTCGCCGTGCCCGCCGGGCAGCCCCCACATGTTCGGGTAGTACGGGGCGTGCTCGTCGCGGAGCTGGATGAGCAGCCGGCCGGCGCGGTCGACCAGCATGACGGCGGAGACAGGGTGCATCCCGCCAACCTAGTACGACCGCCACCGGCCGGCCGCCCGAGGGCCGGCAGCCAGCGGTCCTCCTTGTCGACCTGCGGCACGTACCCCTCGGCACTGGGCAGTCGCACGGTCATCGTGTCGCCGAGGTGGAAGGGCCCGAAATGGATCACCGCCGACAACCGGAAATGGTCAACCTTACAGAATATCGATCGGCCGACTTTTCGGGGTCGGCCGAATGGGAGGGGAGGCCGGTAAGATCGGCGACAAGGCTGTGACTGATCGCTGACTGCTGAGTGTGAAAGCGATCACACACACTGTCGGCATGAATACGGGACTCCGCCGCAGCCGGGCATTCCGCCTCGCGGTGTGTCTCGCCCTCGTGCCGGCGCTGAGCGGCTGCATGCAACTCAATCTCGGGCTGACTGTGAACCCGGACGACACGGTCAGCGGTCAGCTCCTGGTGACCGCCGACAAGAACCTGCTCAAGAGCCGGAACCCGGACGTGCAGACCGCCTTCGCCGACATGCGGCGGCAACTGCCCACGCTGCCCGCCGGAGACGAGAGCCGGTACGAGGACGCCCGGTTCTACGGGGTGCAGGTGGTGTACCGGAAAAAGCCGTTGTCGCAATTCACGAGCGACAGCGTAAATCTGGTCCGGGTCGACGACCGGTACCGGTTCGCGTTTCCGCTGGACCCCGATAAATATGCCGGAAAGGTGGTCGAGACGGATGCGGGAACCCGACGGACATTCGTGACCTTGATGTCTTTCGAGATCTCGGTGACCTTCCCGGGCCGGGTGCTCACCACCAACGGCACGGTGAACGGCCGGTCGGTCAGCTGGAAGGTGGACAGCAACCAGGCCAAGCCCGCCGAACTGGTCGCCGAGGCGGAGGCGCCGGCGCGCGCGTCAGCCGGGGCGACCGCCGGCCCGACGAGCAGCGGTGGCGGTTTCCCCTGGCTGGTGGTGGTCGGCGGCGTGATCGTCCTACTGCTGGTCGCCGTGGTGGTCGTCCTCCTGCTCCGCCGCCCCCGGGCGGCCCGCCGGCCCACCCGCCGCACCTCACCCCGATCGCAGCACCGCACAGCCGAAGGGGGATCGCCGTGAACGATCTCTTCACCTGGGCCGCGCTGGGCAGCCTGACCGGCGCCAGCGCCGCCACCCTCCTGGCCACCAACGTCATCGGTGGACTGCTCGGCCCGAACAGCGACAAGGCCCGCAAGTGGATCGCGCTGGGCATCGCCCTCGCGCTGTCGTACCTCACGGCGGCGTTCGCCGCCGACGCCGGCCCGGAGAAGTGGATCATCGCGTTCTTCAACGGGCTGGTCATCTTCTCCGCCGCCCTCGGCATCAACCAGCTGCCGCCCGGCAACCGGCAGGCGACGAGCGCGTCGCCGACCCAGCTCGCGCAGGGACGCGAGCCCCGCTACATCCGCTCCTGGGTCTGAGAGAGGTGACCCCATGGTCTTCGGCATCATCAGCGCCGCCGTCCACATCGTCCTCGGCGCCCTGCTCGGCCAGCTGGCCGGCGGGCTGGTCGGCCTGCTCGTCGGGGCCGTCGTCGGACTGCTGATCGGCGCGCCCTTCGGCTGGGCGGCCGCCGCGGCCGGCACGTACGGCACGGACCCGAAGGGGATCCTCCTCTTCGTGGTCGACCACACCTGGAGCCTGCTCAACACCGCGGTCGGCGCGCTCTACCTGGCCCTGCACCTGATCGTCGGACACCAGCTGGACCGGGTGGTCTCCCAGGCCAGCGGCCGGGTCAACATGGTCGAGGGCGTCTCCCCCCGGTACGCCACCACCATCGGCACGGTCTGCGCCGGGTCCAGCCCCGGCATCCAGCGGCACGAGGACGTGCACATCCTCCAGGCCCGACTGCTCGGCCCGCTCTACCTGCCACTGGTCGTGCTGAACTACGTGCTGTTCACCATCGCGCCGGTGTGGCTGCTCTGGCACGACCACACCAACGCGCCGATCAACCGGTTCACCCGGTACTTCGAGATCGGCGTCTACCCGCATGTGTGGAACGAGGCCATCGCGTACCGGATCCAGGGGACCCCGCCGCGATGACCGGCGCGATCGAGGCGGCCGTCGCGGATCTCGCGACCTGGCTGACCGGGGCGGCGGGCGACCCCGTCCCGGTCGGCCCGCCCCGCGACGACCCGGACGGCGGCCTCACGGTCTGGCCGCTGGAGCTGCGGCCGGCCCGGCAGACGGCGGCCGGCGGCGGGGCGCGCGAGCCGTACCGGTTCGTGGTCCGGCTGCTGGTCACCGGCGCCGGACCGGCGGCGCTGCCGGCGCTGGACCGGGTGCTCGCCGCGGCCGCGACCGCCGGCGAGCCGGAGGTGGTGCTCACCGCCGGCGACCCGCAGCTGTGGCGGGCGTTCGGCGTCGCGCCCCGGCCGGCGCTGCTGGTCGACGTGCCGGCGCGGATCGCCCGGCCGGCGCCGGTCGCGCCGCCCGTGCTGCACCCGCTGCGGCTGCGGCAGCTGGACATGCTCACCCTCGACGGGCGGGTGGTCGGGCCGGAACGGCAGCCGCTCGCCGCGATGCGGGTCGAGGTGATCGGCACCCCGTACGCCACGGCGACCGACCACAGCGGCCGGTTCCGCCTGGTCGGCGTGCCGCACGATCCGGACGGCCCGGACCGGCCGGTCCGGGTGCGGCTGGTCGGGCGGGGCCGCGTCCTCACCGCCGACCTCGACCCCGCCGACCCCGACCTCGTCATCGTCTGCGCTCCACCGGCCGACTGAGCCGTCTCCCCGAGGAGGACCGATGCCCAACTACTTCTCCCCCGGCATCTACGTCGAGGAGGTCCCCAGCGGCGCCCGCCCGATCGGCCCGGTCGGCACCAGCACCGCCGCCTTCGTCGGGGTCGCGCCGGACCGCACCGCGCACGTCGACAAGGCCCTCGCGGTCAACAGCTGGTCGGAGTTCCTCCGGCTGTACGCCGACGGGGACCACCTGGACAGCACCCCGCTCGCCCGGGCGGTCTTCGGCTTCCTCGACAACGGGGGCACCCGCTGCTGGGTGGTCAACGTCGGCGAGGGCGGCCAGCTCATGGGCACCGGTGGGCGGCGGGGCGGCCTGCAGGTGCTGGAGGCCATCGACGAGATCTCCATCCTGGCCGCCCCCGGCTACCACGACCCGGTGTCGCACGAGGCGCTGATCAGCATGGCCGAGCAGCTGCGGACCATGGTGGCGATCTGCGACCCACCGCCGGACGTGGCCGACATCTCCACGCTCACCCGGGTGGCCCGGCCGGACGGCGGCAAGCCCGCCGGCAAGCCCGGCGACGGGCCGCCGAAACCCGCCGACGACGATGACGGGCCGAACGGCGACCGGCCCCGGGAGTCCAGCTTCGCCGCCTTCTACTACCCGTGGATCAAGGTGCGGGACCCGCTCGGCGGCGACCTGGTGCTCACCCCGCCGAGCGGGCACGTGGCCGGCATCTGGGCCCGCACCGACGCGCTGCGCGGGGTGCACAAAGCCCCCGCCAACGAGCCGGTACGCGGCGCCGTCGACCTCGCGTACCTGGTCACCCGCCCCGAGCACGACGTGCTCAACCCCAAGGGGGTCAACGTGATCCGCTACTTCGCCGGCGAGGGGATCCGGCTCTGGGGCGCCCGTACCCTCGCCGCCGAGGCCAGCGAGTGGCGCTACCTCAACGTCCGGCGGCTCTCCATCGCCATCGAGCAGGCCATCGCCAACGGCACCCGGTGGATGGTCTTCGAGCCGAACGACTACACCCTCTGGCGGTCGATCCGGCGGGACATCGGGGCGTTCCTGACCCGGGTCTGGCGGGACGGGGCGCTGCTCGGACGGACGCCGGAGGAGGCGTTCTTCGTCAAGTGCGACGAGGAGACCAACCCGGCCGACGTCCGCGACGCCGGGATGGTGGTCGCGCACATCGGCATCGCGGTGGTCAAGCCCGCGGAGTTCGTGGTGTTCAAGCTGAGCCAGTGGGCCGGCGGCACCGAGACCGAGACGATCGGAGGCTGACATGCCGACCACGGCCACCCCGCAACCCGGCGCGCCCGTCGACCCGTACCGGGCCTACCACTTCAAGCTGCTCATCAACGGGATCACCAACGGGCACTTCACCGAGGTCAGCGGCCTGGAGGTGTACATCCCGTCGGTGACGTACAAGGAGGCCGGCAACGAGCGGATCCGGGCGGTGCCCGGCCAGGCCGAGTACGCCCCGGTCACCCTTCACTTCGGCCTGACCCAGTCCCGGGAGCTCTGGGACTGGGTGAACGCGGCGGCGAAGGGCACGGTCAGCCGGCGCAACGTCTCGGTGGTGCTGCTCGACCCGGCCGGCACCGCCGAGATGCTCCGCTGGAACATGATCAACGCGTGGCCGACCCGGTGGCGGGGCGCCCACCTCAACACCCTCGCCCAGGAGATCGCCATCGAGGCGCTGACCCTGGCGTACGAGGGGCTGGAACTGGAGTCGGGCAGTGCGGCCGCCCCGGCGTCCGCGTGACTGGCTGGCAGGGGCTCTGCGGGCGGCCGCCGACCGCGTCGCCCCGCCCCCGCCCGCAGTCCCGCCCACGCCCGCCCCGCCCGCGCCCCGCCGCCCCGGTGAGCCCCCCGAGCACTGGCTGCGCCTGGTCGCCGCCGACGCCCCCGGCCTGCTCCATTCCCCGCCCACCCTTGTCGATCAAGGAGTTTCGGTCGGCCACCGGCCCTCGGCCGACGCAAACCCCTTGATCGACGAGGACGGTGGGCCGGACTGGGCTGCGGTTGCGGCGGCCGGCGGAGGGCCTGCGGGAGGGGATCGTCCGGCCGGCGGCCCGGCAGCGGCCTGGCCGGAGCAGCCGCATGGCGACGCCGGGCGGCGCCTGGCCGGATCGGGCCCGCGCTCGGTCGGGCCCGCCGGCAGCGGGTCCGGACGAGCGGTGGCAGCCCCTGGTCCCGTACCGCCGGAAACCCCCGGCGACGGATCGACCGACGGAGCCGTAGAGGCCAGATCCACAGCCGGCCGGGGCCACACCCCGGGCGTCGTGCTCGACCTGGAGCTCGCCCGTACCCGAGTGGCGGACACCGGGCCCGAGACCGGTCCGGGAACGTCGAGGCCACAGCCGGCCACCGGCGGCGAGCTGTCCGACGCGGGCGGGCCGTCCGGCCGGCGCCGTGGCCGAGGCCGTCCCGGCGGCGACACCCGGTCCGCCCCTCCTGGCGTCGATGGCCCACCCTCCGCGCCCGGCGGTCGTGCCCGACCGACCGGGCCGGGCCCCGACCCCGTGGGGTTCCTACCCGGCGACGACGCGAGCGCGGCCCCCGCCGACGTGGCATGGCCGGGACGCCCGGCCCGCCGAACCGGGCCGGTAGCCGACCGGACCCGTCCGGACCGCCCGGCACGGCGTGGCGACGCCCCGGACGGCACGAGCGGCACCCACCGCCAGGACCTTCGGCCCGCTGGCGGCGCAGGCCGGTGGAACCGCATGCCGTCGGCGGACCTCCGGGTGCGGCTGTCGTCGCCCGGGGGACAACAAACGCACCCGAACCCGGCCGCGAACCGCTCGGCGAGCCGGGGTCCCGAGTGGACCGGCACGATCGCCGGGCAGTGGCCGGCGCTGCCCGGCGATACCGTCGCGTCCGGCCCGGACGCGACGCCGGGCGAGGCGGGCGGACCCCGCCGGGACCCGTGGCCGGCGCTCCCCGACGACCGGGAGCTGTGGCAGCCGGCGGCGGGCGCCACCGACGCGGCGCACCTGCACCGGCTCGACCGGGAACAGGCCGGTGAGTGATGGAACGCGTGGCCTTCCTCGTGGACGAGTCCGGCACCCGGGTGGACTGCCTGCTCAACCCGGAGACCGTGCAGGTCACCCGACTGGCCGGGGTACGCCCGCGGGGCGCACCCGACGGCCGGCTCACCGGGTTGGGCCTGGCCGACGACCCGCTGGTCTTCACCGGCGGTGGGCGTACCGAGCTGGTGCTGGACCTGCTCTTCGACCTCGACTTCGTGGAGACCCAGGTACGCCCCGAGGACGTCCGCGCCCTCACCCGTCCGCTGTGGCTGCTGGCGGAGAACTCCGCCACCGAGCACGGCTGGCTGCGGCCCCCACTGGTCCGGCTGGTCTGGGGCAAGACCTGGAACGTGCCCGGGGTGATCGTGGCGATCGCGGAACGGTTCGACGCGTTCACCCTCACCGGCACCCCGCGCCGCTCGTGGCTGCGGCTGAAGCTGGTCCGGGTGGCCGAGACGGCCGACGCGGCCCAGGCGGGCTTCGAGGAGGAGTTGGCCGCGGCGAGCACGCCGACCGTGCCGCCCGGGTCGGCGGTGGTCGCCGCCGCCGACGGCGCGACCGAGCCGGGCTGGTCGGGCGTGCGCTTCGACCTGCTCGCCCACGACGCGCTCGGCTCGCCCCTGCGCTGGCGGCTGCTCGCCGAGCACAACCGGATCAGCGACCCGCTGACCGTGCCGGCCGGCACCGCCCTGGCCGTCCCCCCGATCACCGCCGCGCCCCCGGCCGGCGGCGCGGTAGGCGCGAGAGGTACGCCGTGAACCGGGCGACCACGGTGACCGTCGACGGCAGCCCGCTCGCCGACCCCCGCCGGTTGCGCGGCGTCCGGGTCGCCGCCCGCCTGGACCAGCCGACCCAGTGCGAACTCACCCTGGCCACCGCGCCGGGCGCCGCCGCCCTCGACCCGCCGGTACGCCCCGGCGCCGCCCTCGACGTCCGCCTGGACGGCCGGCCGGACGCCCTGTTCACCGGCGAGGTGACCGCCGTCGAGGTGGAGTACGCCGCCGACGGCGCGGCCCTGCTGCGGATCCGGGCGTACGACCCGCTGCACCGGCTGCGCAAGCGGCAGCAGCTGCGGGTGTTCGAGTCGGTGACCGCGGCCGACCTGGCCGGGACGCTCTGCGCCGACCTCGGCCTCACCGTCGACGCGGACACCGACGGGCCGCGGCTGGACCGGCTGCTCCAGCACCGGCACACCGACCTGGAGCTGCTCCGGGAGGTCACCGGGCGGGCCGGGCTGCACCTGGCGGTGGACGGCGACCGGCTGCGCCTGCTCACCCTCGACGGGTACGGCGAACCGCTCCCCCTGGCCCTCGGCGACACCGTGCACGCGCTGCGCATCGCTGAGAACCTGGACCGGGCCGGCGGGGACAGCGTGGCGCTCGGCTGGCACCCGCAGCGCGCCGAGCCGCTGCGCCAGCAGGCCGACGCGGCCCGCTCCGGCCGGCAGGTGCCGCTGCGGCCCGAGCCGGGCGAGGTGGGCGCCGACGGGGTGCGTACCGCCGTCGACCAGCCCGGCCGCAGCGACGACGAACTGGCCGCCCTCGCGCAGGCCGGCCTGGACGCCCGGGTCGCCGCGCTGGTCACCGCCGAGGGGACGGCCGAGGGCGACCCGGCGCTGCGGCCCGGCCGACGGATCGCCCTGTCCGGCGTCCCCGACCCGGTCGCCGGCGTGTACGTGCTCACCGAGGTGGTGCACACCGTGGACGCGAACGGCCACCTGACCCGCTTCTCCACCGTGCCGCCGGAGCCGCCGCCGGCCGCCGCGCCCGCCCCGGCCACGGTCACCCTGGGCACGGTCACCGACGTCGACGACCCCGACCGGCTCGGCCGGGCCCGGGTGACCCTGCCCGCGTACGGGGACCTGGACGCGGGCTGGCTCGCGGTGGTCTGCCCGGGCGCCGGCCGGGGCAAGGGCATCGTCGCGCTGCCCGACCCCGACGACACCGTGCTGGTGGCGCTGCCCGGCGGCGAGCCGGCGTCCGGCATCGTGCTCGGCTCGCTGTTCGGGACGGTCGAGCCGTACGACGCGGGGATCGTGTCCGGGCGGTCGCGGCGCTGGTCGATGCGGACCGGCACCGGCCAGTCGATCGTCATCGACGACGACGGGCGCGCCCTGCGGCTGGCCACCGACGCGGGCAGCTTCGTCGAGCTGCGCCCCGAACTGACCACCGTGCACGCGGCCGGCGACCTGGTGCTCTCCGCGCCCGGCCGGGCCATGGTGGTCCGCGCCCGCACCGTCGATTTCCTGCAGGCGACGGCCGCCGAGGACGCCGACACCGCCGCCGCCCAGGCCCGCTCCCTCGCCCGTGCCCACGGAGGTGGCTGATGCGCTGGATCCACCGGGACTCGCTGATCACCTGCGATCACGACGGCCGGGTCGCCAACCGCCCCTCCCAGCAGTGGGTGACCGTGCAGGGCGTACCGGTGCTGGTCGAGGCCGACCCGGAGGGGCGGGACATCACCGCCTGCCCGAACTACGGCCCGACCATCAAACCCTGTGCGAAGACGCTGAAGGTGACCGTCGGCTACAGCGCCTGGGTGCGGGTCGACGGGCACCGGTTGGTGCTGTCCAACCTGGACGGGCTCACCGACGGCACCCCGCCCGGGCTGGTCCACCACACCGTCCGCGACCCGCGGCAGACCTTCCTGGGGGCGGACGCATGAGGGCCTTCCGCTTCGTCGGCGCCGGCTTCGACGCCGGTCGCACCGGCGGCCTCGCGCTGACCGCCGCCGGCGCGCTGGCCATGACCGACGGCGACGAGACCGTACGCCAGGCGCTGTTCCTGCTGCTGTCGACCACCCCCGGGGAGCGGCTGATGCGCCCCGGGTACGGCTCCCGGCTGCACCGGCTGGTCTTCGCCCCCAACGACGACACCACCGCCGGCCTGGCCATCCACTACGTGCGGCAGGCCATCCGGCGCTGGGAGCCGCGGGTCGAGGTGATGGACGTGGACGCCGGGCCCGACCCGGACGACCCGTGGCGGCTGGTGATCCGGCTGGACTACCGGGTACGGGCCAGCCTCTCCCCCGGCCAACTGGTCTTCTCCGTCGACCTGCTGCCCGACGACGACCCGGACGACCACACCGAGGAGGCCACGTCATGACGCTGCCGGTGCCGCACCTCGACGACCGCGCGTTCCTCGACCTGGTCACCGAGGCGCGGGAACGGATCCGCCGGTCCTGCCCGGACTGGACGGACCTGTCCGCGCACGACCCGGGAATGGCGCTGCTGGAGGCGTTCGCGTACCTGACCGAGGTGATGATCTACCGGCTGAACCAGTTGCCGGAGAAGGCGTACGTGGCCTTCCTCAACCTGCTCGGGGTCAGCCGGCACCCGCCGGCCGCCGCCTGGGCGGACGTCCGGTTCAGCCGGACCGGCCCGGACCGGGGCGCGGTCCGCATCCCCGCCGGCACCCGGGTCGCCGCCGCCCGCGGCGCCGACCCCCGGCCGGTCGTGTTCGTCACCATCGAGCCGGCCCTGCTGCCCGTCGGAGAGACCGACGTGACGGTACGCATGCACCACTGCGAGCCGGTCGAGGCGGAACTGCTCGGCACCGGCACCGGCCAGGCCGGCCAGGTGTACCGGGCGGCCCGGGCCCCGCTCGCGCGGACCGCCGAGGCGCTGGACCTGCTGCTCGGCGTGGAGGTGCCGGCCGGCTCGGTGGAGCTGGGCGCGGCGGCCCGCGAGCACGAGGGCCGCACGTACGAGATCTGGCGGCCGGTGGACAGCTTCGCCGGCGTCGGACCGCAGGCCAAGGTCTACCTGGTCGACCGCGCCTCCGGCGTGGTCACCTTCGCGCCCGCGCTGGACCTGCGGCCCCCCACCGCGTCCGGGCCGGACTCCGGCGCCCCGGCGGGCACCCCGGCGGCGTCGCCGGGCGGGCCGACCACGGTGGCGGCGGTACCGCCGGCCGGGCGACAGATCCGGCTCTGGTACCGCTGCGGCGGCGGGCCGGCCGGGAACGTGGCGGCCGGCACGCTGACCAGTCTGCGTGACCCGCTGCCCGGGCTGAAGGTGGAGAACCCGGAACCGGCCGGCGGCGGCCGGGACCTGGAGTCGCTGGAGTCGGCGCTGGCGCGCGGGCCGTACGAGTTCTTCGCCCAGCAGCGGGCGGTGACCGCCCGGGACTACGAGATCCTGGCCGCCGCTTCCGGCGCGGTGGCCCGGGCCCGGGCGTTCACCCGGGCCGCCGTCTACAGCTTCGCCCGGCCCGGCGAGGTCGAGGTGGTGCTGGTGCCGTACGTGCCGGACCAGGCCCGCCCCGGCGGCCGGCTGCCGGTGGACGTGCTGCGCGAGCACGAGGTCGCGGAGGCCCGCCGCGGGGTGGAGGCCGACCTGGAACGGCGCCGCGCGCTGGGCACCGCGGTCCGGGCGAGCTGGGCCCGCTACAAGGCGGTCTCCATCCGGGCCCGGGTGGTGGTCCGGCGGGAGGAGGACGTCGACGCGGTCCGCCGGCGCATCCACGACCGGCTGCACCAGACGCTCAGCCCGCTGCCCACGCCGCTCAACCCGACCGGCTGGGCGTTCGGCGAGCCGCTGCGGGCCTCGAACGTGTACCGGATGCTGGAGCACGCCGAGCCGGGCGTGCGGTACGTCGAGTCGGTCCGGTTCGTGGTGGACGAGGCGCCCGACGCGCAGGTGCGCACCCTCGCCGTCGACCAGTACCAGCCCGGCACCTGGTACGCCGGGCGCGGCCCGGTGCTGTTCCGCTCCACCAACGCCGGGGCCGGCTGGGAACCGGCCGGCCGGTTCGACGCCGAGAGCGTGGTCCGGGTGGTCCCCGCCCCTGCCCCGGTACGCCCCGGCGTGGTGCCCCGGGCCGGCTCGGTGGCCGTGGTCACCGTCCGGGACTCCGGCGGCTCCCGGGTGCGGCTGAGCACCGACCTCGGCGAGACCTGGACGCTGCTGACCGATCTGGACTCCCGGGTGCAGGACCTGGCCTGGATCGACCGGGACGGCGCGGGCGCGCTGCTGCTCGCCACCGACACCGGCCTGTACGAGGTGTCCCTGCTGCCCGGGGCGGTGCCGTTGCAGATCCTGGTCGACCCGGCCGACGCCGACCGTGGCTTCTACGCCGTCCGGGCGTTCGTCTCGGAGCGCGGCGCGCCCGGCGTGGCGGTGGCCGCGCAGGCCGGGTTCGGGGTCTACCTCTCCACCGCCGCCGGCCGCCCCGGCAGCTTCACCCACGTCGGCCTGGCCAACGTGGACAACCGGGTGCTCGCCGTGCAGTACGACGGGCCAGCCACCCTGCTGTGGAGCGGCGCCGGCGAGCCGGACCCGAAGAAGCCCGGCCAGGGCTGCCACCGGACCCGGCTGTTCGAGTCGGACGTCAAGTGGCAGGCGGTGCAGGCCGGCTGGATCGGCGGCACCTGCCGGGACCTCGCGTTCAGCGGCACCCTGGCGGTCGCCGCCACGCAGAGCGGCGGGGTGGTCCGGCTGGACACCCTCGCCGCCCAGCCGCAGTGGCAGCCGGTGGTGGTCAACTGCGGGCTGCCGCTGCGGGACCGCACCCGGTTCGTCCCGGTGGACGCGATCGCCGCCACGGCGCCGTCCGGGGCCGGTGGCGCCGACCGGTTGATCCTCGCCGGCGGTGAGCGCGGGGTGTACCGCAGCGGCGACGCCGCCGACTGGACGGCCAGCGCCAACCAGGCCACCGCCGACGTGGTCACCGTTCCCGACACCTGGCTGCTCTGCTCCGGCGAGCACGACATCGAGGTGGTGCGGCAGGATGCGCCGAGCGGCGATTGAGCGGCTGCTGCCGGCCGCATACCAGCGGGCCGCCGGCCCGGGCAGTGTGCTGGGCGCGCTGCTGGACGTGATGGAGGCGCTGCACGTCCCGGACGAGGCGGTGCTCGCCGACGTCGACGCGCTCTTCGCGCCGTACCGGACGCCGGACGGGTTCGTGGCGTACCTGACCCGGTGGGTGGCGATGGACCACGTGGTCGCCGCGCCGCGGGCGGACGCGCCGCTGCCGCTGCCGGTGGGCCGGCTGCGGGACCTGGTCGCGCACGGCGCCCTGCTGGCCCGCTGGCGCGGGACCCCGTACGGGATGCGCACCGCGCTGGAACTGGCCACCGGGGTGACCGGGTTCGGGCTGGACGAGCCGGCGGACCGTCCGTTCCACGTGGTCGTCCGGGTGCCCCCGGCCGCCGCCGACCAGCTCGCCGTGATCACCCGGATCGTCGAGGCGGAGAAGCCCGCCGCGGTCACCGTCGAGATCGTCCCCGGCCCGGCCCCGGACCCCGCCTCCCCGGGGCCGACCGGTCCCGCGACCGCCGACCAGCCCGCGCCGGACCCGACCGACGAGACGGCCGCGACACCGCCCGGGGTCGCGCCCGTGCGCGCGGTCGGCCGGGCGCACGTTCCCGCCCCCGTACCCAGCGACCAGCCGTAGAGGAGCCGCCATGACCACCGAATGGGCCGTTGTCGCCGCCGCCGAGCAGTTCACCCTCGACGCGCGCAACAGCGGCGAGCTGACCTTCACCGTCTCCAACCCGGGTGCGGCGCCGGACACCGTGGTCTTCGACGTGGCGCCGGGCGAGGGTACCCAGCGCGGCTGGTTCACCGTCGCCGAACCGCAGCGCGTGGTGCCCGGTCAGGGTTCGGTGTCCTTCCTGGTCCGCCTCACCGTGCCGCCCGGCACCCCGCCCCGGCGCTACGACATGACCGGGTTCGCGTACTCGGCGAACACCGCGCCGGAGGAGAGCTCCCGCTCCAGCGGCCGGGTGACGTACGACGTGAAGGCGGCCGTGGTCGTCAAGCGCAAGCCGTGGCCGTGGATCGCGGCCGCGGCGGCGCTGGTGCTGGTGGTGGCCGGGGTGGTCGTCTTCCTCGTGACCCGCGGCGACGACCCGCCACCGCCCCCGCCGCAGGCGCGGGTGGTGACCCTGGAGGCGGAGAGCCTGGTGCCGGGCGCGACGGTCCAGTCGACCGGTCCGGTCGCGGCGCAGGTGCTCGAACAGAAGAACTGCTGCCTGGTCACCTGGTCCGGCGACGCGCAACTGTTCTTCCTGGGCCGATCGGTCGGCGACCGGGTCACCGTCACCGTCGACCTCCCGGCCGACGGGACCTGGCGCTTCGCGACCGTGCGCACCACGTCGTTCGACTACGCCAACACCATCTTCCTGATCGACGGCCGGCAGGTCGGCGACACCTTCTTCGGCTTCACCCCCACGGTGGTGAAGACCGACTGGGTCGACGTCGGCACGGTGACCCTGAGCAAGGGCGCACACCAGGTGACCCTGGTCGCGGTGAGCAAGACGCAGGGCACCGACCGCTACTTCGCCGGCGTGGACCAGCTCCGCTTCACCCAGGTGCTGACACCGTGAGCGGACGGCAGAAGCTGCTGCTGGCGGCGCTGGCCGGGCTGCTGGTGGTGCTCTACCTGGTGGCCGTCGGCGGGGGCCGGCACGACCGCGGCAACCCGGCGGCCCGGCCCGGCTGGCTGAGCCGGCTCGGCGGCGGCAACAGCGTGGTCGACCCGGGCGACGTGGCGGTCCGCTGCGCGCCACCCGCCCCGCAACCCAGCGCGTCCGTCGAGGGCACGGTGGTCACCTTCAGCACCGGTTGCGTGCTGCGGGTCGCCGACCCGGGCGGTCTGCGCACCCTGGTGCTGCGCAGCGGGGCGCCCTTCGAGGTGACCGCGCCGGCGCCGCGCGACGCGGCGGTCACCGTCCACGACGAGGTGACACCCGGCGACGACGGTACGGCGGTGGCGAAGGTGGCCGTCGACCGGGAGACCGATGTCGTCCTCGGCTGCCCGGGAGGTGGCGGATGCACGGTCACCGTCGCCCGGTCCTGACCGGCGGGGAGGTACGCCATGGGTGAGCTACGCAAACCGTTCCTGCTGCTGGCGCTGCTCGCGGTGGCCCTGGTGGTCGGTCTGGAGCTGGGATCGGCGCTGCTCACCGGCGGCGGCGACGCCGGTGGCGCGCTGCGGGACAGTGCCGGCCGGCTCGGCGTCGAGCCGGGCGAGGTCGGCGCGGTCACCCAACCGTCCGGCCGGGGCACCGGCCAGTTGGCGCTGATCGACGTGGTGGCGCTGTGGACCACCGGCCTGTTCAGCCTGAGCCTGGTGGTGCCGGACCGGATCCAGGGCCGGATCCAGGGCGCGGCCACCCTGGTCTTCTCGATCGTGCTGCTGATCGTGTCGTTCGTGCTGCTGATCGTCACCTTCGTCGAGCTGACCATCATGGTCTCGCTGTTCCTGGCCGCGCCGTTCGGCACCCTCGCCTACCTGGCGCTGTGGGGGTTCTTCCCGGTCGGCGAGGCGTCCGCGCTGCTCGGCCTGGTGCTGCTGCTCAAGCTGCTCTGGGGCGGCCTGCTGCTGCTCGCCCAGCCGCGCTTCGTGCAGAACAAGGGCCTGGTGCTGCTGGCGCTGACCACGCTGCTCTGCACCGTGGTGCTGGAGTTCCTGCACCGGCTGGTGCCGGGGATCCTGGTCAGCATCACCGACGACATCGGGGCGCTGGTCTTCGCCGTGGTGGCGCTCATCTGGGCCGTGGTCCTGCTGATCGGCTCCGTCCCCGCCATCGTCAAGGCCGTCCGCAGCACCGCCACCACCTCCCGCCCCACCGCCCGCACCGGCTGACCGCGACGTCCGCCGATCAGGCAAGGGCTTTCCCGGCGGTGCTGCGGTAGCCTCTCGGCGACCGAGCTGAGCAAGGGGGTCGGATGGCGACGTTGGCCGACGTCGCCCGCCGGGCGGGCGTCTCCCCCGCGACCGCGTCGCGGGTCATCAACGGCAGCAGCAAGCCGGTCGCGGAGGCGCTCCGCGAGCGGGTGCTCAAGGCCGTCGCCGAGCTGCGCTACGTCCCGAACGCGCACGCGCAACTGCTGGCCCGGCCGCAGCGCAGCGTGGTCGGGGTGATCGTGCACGACGTCTCCGACCCGTACTTCGCGGAGGTCACCCGGGGACTGCAACGGGTCGCCACCGAGCGGGGCCGGCTGGTCATCATCTGCAACAGCTACCGGGACCCGGATCGGGAACTGGAGTACGTCGACCTGCTCCGGGCGCAACAGGTGGCGGCGATCGTGCTGGCCGGCTCGGGCTACCACGACGACGGGGTCAACGCGCTGCTGGACGAGCGGCTCACCGCGTACGCGGCCACCGGCGGGCGGGTGTCGGTGATCGGCCGGCACCGGCACCAGGGCGACGCCGTGCTGCCGGCCAACGCCGACGGCGCCCGGCTGCTCGGCGCGGAGCTGCGCCGGCTCGGTCACCGGACGGTCGGCGTCGTCTCCGGCCCGGCGACGCTCACCACCACCAGCGACCGGCTCGCCGGCCTCCGCGAGGGACTGGCCGGGCCGCTGCCGCCGCAGCGGATCCGGTACGCCGACTTCACCCGCGACGGCGGCGCCCAGGCCACGGCGGAACTGCTGGACGCCGTACCGGGACTGACCGCCGTCGTGGCGCTCAACGACGCGATGGCCGTCGGTGCCCTGGGCGTGCTGCGCGAGCGCGGGACGCGGGTGCCGGTCGAGGTCTCCGTGGTCGGCTTCGACGACATGCCGATCGCCGCCGACGTGACCCCGGCACTGACCACGGTCCGGCTGCCCCTGGCCGCGTTGGGCGCCCGGGCGATGACCCTGGCGCTGGACCCGGCCGAGGACCGGGACCGGGTGGAAACCCTCCCCGCCGAGCTGGTCCACCGGGACAGCCTCGGCCCCGCCCCGGCCTGAGCGGCCCGCACCAGCCACCCACCGGACGGCCGGGGGCCGGCGGACGGCCCGGTCGGTCAGGACCGCCCGGCCGCTTCCCGCGCCCGCCGGGCGGCCCGGCGGGCGCGGAGCACCCGCACCGCCACCAGCAGCAGCACCAGGCCAAGCACCGCCTCGCCCACCCAGCCGAGCCGCCGCTCCAACAGCCGGTACGACGCACCGGCCAGGTAGCCGAGCACGGCCACGGTGACCGCCCAGAGCCCGCCACCGGCCACGTTCGCCACGGTGAACACGCCGCGCGGGATGCCACTCATCCCGGCCAGCCCGGGCACCAGCGCGCGCAGCGCCGCCGCCCACCGGCCGAACACCACCGCCGCCGCACCCCGGCGGCGGATCAGGTCCAGCGCTCGGCGCACCTCGCCGGCGCGGGCGAACCGGCGAGGTATGCGCGCCAGCAGCCGGTGGCCGTACCGGCGGCCGACCAGATAGCCGATCTGGTCGCCGAGGGCCGCCCCGGCGACCGCCGCCACGATCACCGCCCACAGCGGCAGCCGCCCCTCGTGGGCGAGCACCCCGCCGACCAGCACCGCCACCTCGCCGGGCACCAGCAGGCCGAGGAAGGTCGACGCCTCCAGCGCCGGCAGCAGGAAGACCAGGGCCAGGACCAGGGCGGGCGGCAGCGCCACCAGCAGGTTCAGCACCCGGTCCATCCGCCGATTGTCACTCGTGGACCGCATGTCCGCCCGCTGTCCCAGGACGGGCCACGGCATCCGGGCAGCGGTACCGAGCGTCCGGCTTGACGGGGACGCCGCCGGGTCGGAGAGTGGTCCCGACCCCCGTCGAGAACAATAGGGTGAGAACCGGGCGGTGACCGCGCCAGCGAGCGTCCAGGCCCGGGAACGTGCACGGGACGGGGGACCGGACGTGGAGGGTGGGACAGCCGCCGGGACCGGCCGGGTCCTCACCATCGACCTGCCGGCCGACCCGGGGCAGCTCGCCCCCACCCGGGAGCGGCTGCGCGGCTGGCTGCACGCCCTGGGCGTGGCCGAGTGGGACGTCGAGACGGTGCTCATCGCCACCGGGGAGGCCTGCGCCAACGCCATCGAGCACGGCTACCGCTTCGCCCCCGCCGGGATCACCACGCTGCGCGCCGAGCTGCGCGCCGACCGGCTGGAGATCGAGGTACGCGACCACGGCAGCTGGCGCGAGGTGGACGGCGGGGCCGGCACCGACCGGGGCCGGGGCCGGCTGATCATGGCACGGGTGATGGACGAGGCGACCATCGTCGGCACCCCCCAGGGGACGACGGTACGCCTGGTCAAGCGGCTTTCCGGCCACCGCTGACGATCGTCGGGTGGCCGACGGCCGTCCCCACCCGTAATGAAGATCCGCTATAAGTGGACCATGGAGTTCCCCGCGTACCTCGCCACCATGCCGATGCACGCGATCACCGAGATCCACGGCGAGCCGGGCCTGCTGGCCCGGTTCCGCCTCGAGATCGAGGCGTTCGACGAGGCCGCCCGGAACCGGCTCACCGCGGCCCTCGACCTGGCCGCCGAGCTGCACCGCGACGACCGGCGGGTGCGCGAGCCGTACCTCAACCACCTGCTCCGGGTGGCGATCCGGATGATGCACCACTACCAGGTGCGGGACGTGGACGTGATCGTCGCGGGCCTGCTGCACGACGCGGTGGAGGACCACCCGGCGGAGCTGGCCGGCGCGGACACCACCGATCCGACGGCGGCGGCCCTCGCGGCGCTCGCCGACCGGTTCGGCCCACGGGTCGCCCGGCTGGTCGGCGCGGTGACCAACCCGGCGTACGACCCGGGGCGCGACAAGCACGTCCAGTACCGCGAGCACGTGGCGGCCAGCCTGGACCGGGAGCCGTGGGCCCGGGTGATCAAGGTGTCTGACTTCACCGACAACGGCGTCGGCGTGATCCACACGATCGGGCCGAAGGTGGCCCGATCGGCGGCCAAGTACCGGCCGCTGGTACCGGTCTTCCGGGACCTGATCGCGCGACCAGACACCCCGCTGTCAACCGCGGTGAAGCGGCACATCTTCGCCCAGCTCGACCTCGCCGAGGAACGCTTCAGCGCCATCCTCGACCACGCCACCTGATCAGGCGGCGGCGGGTGGGGCACTCAGCGGGGGTCGGCGGGTGGGACGCCGACGTGGCCGCCCAGGGCGGCGGCGATCCGGTGGCGCAGCGCGGGCAGCCGGTCGGCCCGGTCGTGCAGCAGCACCCGCAGCGAGTGGCGCCCGCCGGCGGCGACCCCGCCCAGTACGTCGAGCAGGGTGCCGAACTGCGCGGGCGGCTCGTCGGCCAGCAGGTCACCGGCGTCCCGGACGACCAGGGTGAGCGGGCCCGCGTCGAGTCGGTCGGCCAGCACGTCGGCGAGCGCGTCCCAGTTGCGGCCGAAGTGCTCCGGCAGGGCCAGAGCCGTGGTCAGCGCGTCGAAGAGGTCGTCCCGGGTACGGGCGCTCGCCCCGCCGATGGCGGTCCCGCCCGGCTCGGCGTCCGGCGCGCCGTCGAAGGCCAGCCAGGCCGGCAGGTGCGGCTGCGCTGCGGCCATTTGTTCATCCTTTCCCGTCGGGCCGGTCGGGCCGGCAGTGCGACCCGACCTCCCGACACGATGTCAGAGCAGGTAGAAGTTCGCGTAGTGATCGGGCGAGAACCAGGTCGCCCCGGTGCTCTTGTTCACCACGATCCGGTAGGCGTCCCGGGGCGCGCCGCAGGCGCGCGGGTAGACGTCGTACTCGTAGTAGGTGGCGTTGGTGGGGAGCTGGCCCTCGTAGTTGTAGAACCGGCCGCCGGCGAAGTTGCACAGCCCGCCGCTCCACGAGTACCAGCCGCGGGTGGTCGGGAAGCCCTTGGCGGACCAGCCCGAGCGCGCGGTCCGGGCGTCCGTGCAGCGGGTCATCGTGCAGGAGCTGTAGACGGCGGCGTGGGCCGGCTCGGCGAGCGTCGGCGACACCACCGACGGGCCGACGAGCCCGGTGGCGACCATAGCCGTGAGCAGGGCGAGGGCGCCGAGGACGCGGCGTACGCGGGCGCCGGTGGCGCGGAGCGGGGTCGCGGGCGTGGTCATGGGGTCCTCCCGGTCTGGGGCGACTAGACATCGATCGACATCGTTTTGCCGGTCGGGCCCCAGTCTGGCGGTGATCCTCTCGGACGGACAAGCCCTCGGCGGAAACCGTTTCCAAATGCCGGATGAACGCTGGATGAGCCACCCGACAAGGGGTGCGGGTGGCGCGGCTCGGCGCGGTCCCACTGGTCGGCTGGGGGCGATCTGCCGCGCCGGTTCCATAGATAGTGCCGTCTCGATACCTATGGCCGCTTGTTGGGATCCGGCACAGCGGTAGGCACGAAGGTCAGGCAGCTTTGAAGACAGTGTCCAAGTGCCACTCGAGGAACTCGGCGTTGGGCCTCTCATCCCGCCGCTCCGGCACGACGATCGGCATGCCAGCTCTGGCGTAAAACTGGTCGCCGTTGCCGAATTCGCTACGCAGCCGAGGGCTGACCAGCAGTCGGTATTTCGGGTCCACGCCTAGGTATCCGCGGTCGAAGAGGATGTGGACGTCCGACTTGAGCAGGAGGCCGTTGTCGATGCGGTGCTCGCCGCCATGCGGAAGCGGTCGGATGTGGGCCGCCTGCAATACCGGCCGAACCTTGTTCCCGGTAATAGCACACCGCCGCCCATAGGCACCGAGGACCACCGCTTTGAACGACTGCTGGCCAAGGCGCTGCGGCACCAGGCGGGCGTCACCGTACACCGGCCCGGGTCGATGCCAGGGCTCGCTGACATCCAGGTCGACCGTGACACCCAGGAGACGGTGCAGGAGAAGATCGAAGTACCCAGCCACCGCCGGATCGGCAAGCTCGTACGTCTTTCCCTGCACCACGTTGGACGCGAAGCCCGGGGGCGGATCCGCCGTCGAGTCATCGGGGAAGAAGACGCCGTCCCGGACGAAGATGCAGCCGATGGTCGGATCTTCGTCAAGTCCGATCGGCTGGTTACGGTACCGCCCGACGCTGCGGCGCATCTCGTCCAGGCTCGCGACGCCGTTGGCCTCACCGAACAGTTCCCACGCCTCAGAGATCCGCAACTGCGTGAAGCCGCTGAAAAAGCCTCCTCCGACTATCCGGTTGAGGGGGTAGTGCGCCTTGAAGAAGAAGGGTTCACCGGGTGTGAGAGCACGAAAGCCACCACCGGACGGTCGCCAGAAGTTGACCTCCGTCAGGCCGGGGCGTTCAGCCAGAAACCGGTACCAGTTTTGGTCCGTCACGCCGACGAAGGTCTTCACGCCCATCAGCGTGCACCCGACCCGATCTCCGCACCACCCCCGAAAGGTCAGCCCTTCTGAAGGCCAGAAACCTCAGGGCTCCCGCATCCAGGCCTTTGGATCGGTCACGAAGACGCCCTTGCCCTGCTGGCGTCGGATCACCCGCAGCGCTTCCAGCCTGGCATAGGCCATCTGCACGGTTCCGTGGCTGACGTCGTAGCGATCGCGCAGCTCGGCAATCGAGGGCAGCTTGTCCCCCGGCTTCAACTTGTTGGACCTGACGTCGGCGATCACATCGTCGGCGATGCGCCAGTAATCCGGCACTTCTCGCATGGCACTCCTCGCGTGGCGATCCGATTCGATCACACCGCGACGCGCCTAACAAGCAGCGTTGACTCATCTGACATGTCTAGATATGTTGAAGCGGAGCCCGTCCTCGCGTGGCACCGAGTTCGGCTCATCCCCCTGGTCGGGGCGGGTGCGCGTGCCCGTCCCGACCCACCGGGCTGCTCTGCTGTCGTACCGCTGAACAGAGCTGCGGCGGCGGGGCGGGCGGGTCGTCCGCGGCCGGCGTGTGGACGGCCCGCCCTTCCAGACCCACCGCACCGACCCTCCGCGCTTCCGCCTGCCCCGGAAAGGACCGACGTGACCCAGGTGTATCGATCCGGCCAGCTCTACGGGACCGGCCAGCCGGCCCGGTTGACCCCGCACGAGGTGCGGACCCGCACGTTCGCCCCGCGCCGCCGGGGCGTCGACGCTGATCAGGTACACGAGTTCCAGGCCCTGGTCGCCGACGAGCTGACCGACCTCCACCGGCGGGTACGCCTGCTCACCGAGGAGAACGACCGGCTCAAGCGGGCCCTGCGGGACTGGCAGACCATGCACGCCCGCGAGTGCCGGCCACCGAACGAGGGTCACTGGTAGCGGTGCAGCCGCAACCAGGTGATCTGCTGCGGATCGACGGCCGAGCCTCGGTGCAGTTCGCCGGCGACCGCGCCCTGACCCTCCGGGTCGTGTCGGTCGGTCCCGAGCTGACGTACACCGGTTGGGTCTGGCTGACCGGCTACGTCATCGACCGGCGCGGCCAGGCGGTCGAGCGCCGCAAGATCTTCGTCCAGATCGCCGGCCTCCGCCGCGCCGCCACCGTTCCATCCCCGAGCCGCTCCCGAGCCACCCGCCCCCATGCTTCCCGACGTGACCAGGGTGACGGGAGAGCAGCTCGCGACGGCTCGGGGGTGCGTACGCGGGCTGAGGCGCGGTGACGCAGCGGTGTCCTCATCTCTCCCTGAGCCACCGGTACGCGGTCCTCAGCGTCGGCACGACCGTCTCGTACAGGTACGGCGCGCTGGTCAGTCGCCCCCAGTGGTCGGCCTTCCTCATCGCCGACGGATGAGTAAACGCGGCAACGAGCGTGTCGATGCCGGCGATTCGTGCCTGCTCCAGGTGCGGTGCGATCTGCCGACGACGACTCATCAGTGCGGTGAGCGCCGTGTAGACCGGGACGCCCTGGACAATGCAGAGGGTCGGCTCGAGGACCTTGATGGTGGCGGCCATGTGAGGCGAGCAGTTCCGGCTCATCGTCGCATTGCCCAGCGACCTGCTCGTGCCGCTGACCACCGCAGAGCACAACCGCATGTTGGCCATGGCATAGGCGTCGAAGAGGTGCACCCGGGTACCCGTGCTCTCGAAGCGGAGATGTTCACCGTCGCGATCGGCTCCGGGATCGCGGCCGACGGCGAGCCGCAAGGCGCTGGTGACTCCACGCATGTGCGGGTTCCGCGCGGTGAACGCCAGGCTCGCGGATTTCATCACCTCGGCGTGCCGCTCCTTCAGCGTCACGCTTTCGCGTGCGCGTCCGGTCTCCATCGCGATGACCAGGGTCCGCATCGGCACCAAGTCAAGCATCAGGTCGTAGTGGTGGCCCACATGCGACAACTGCCCAGCGGCGAACGCCGCATCGGGGCGCGGAGCCCTGCCTTGACCACCCAGGGCGCTCTGTCGACAGCTGCCCAGCCTCGGGCAGACGCATGTCCCGGACGGGGACAGGACGTGCTCGTGCATGTATTGGCCAAGTTGGTCAATACGAGTGGCGGCGGCAACGGTGTTGCTGGTGACGATCATGCCGGCGGCCCCTCTGCCGAGGCCGACGCACCACGCTGCCGTACGGAGGTCGCCATGACGAAAAGTTAGCGATGCGTCACTGGTGAGGCCAGTGCCCAGAGCCAAGAATCAACCTCATGACCGAGACGCTGCACCAGTTGGCTGCATTGCTACAGGCACGCGACGACCTGGACGTCCGGATCGCGGCACTCACCGGACGGTCGGCCCGCCCAGGCGACATCGGCGAGTTCATCGCCGCGCAGGTCTTCGACATCGAGCTGGCCGGTACGGGCATCCAGGCCGGCTATGACGGCACCTTCCGCTCCGGTCCAAACGCCGGGCGTACTAAGCAGCGGGGGAACGTGATCCCGAACGGGCAAGTACACCGCGCGGTGGGGCAAGTCATGAACTACCTTGTTGCACTCGACGAGGACCGCATCCGCATCCTCGACCAGCACGGCATCGACGTCCGACGAGCTGCCGCAACCGTAATCATCGGACATCCCGACTTTCAAGCAGGAATTCAGGAGGAGAAGATCAACGAAGCCCTACGCACATACGGCAGTCATCTCGCCCGCGTCGAAGTGATCACATACAAGCAGTTGCTTGATGGAGCGACTAGAGCGCTGAGCCTGAACTGACCGCCGCTACTGCGTGCCGAGGAGCGAGCCTACCTCGCCAGGCTTCACGCGCTGACGGCGCTCGGGTGGGCGTTGAGGACCCAGGCGTCCGGCAGCGAGATCCACTCGTTGTCGTCCACCGGGCTTCCTGCATGACGGAGATCCTAGGCCCACTCCGCCCGCACCCCGGCTTGCCAGGCTGTGCTGTGCCGCCCGCGCGGCTGACGCCGGCCACCCTGCCGCCTTGTTAGCGTGGAACGACGGATCGCCGCCGGAGGCCGGCGGGGATTCGCACACCCCTCACCCGACCACCCCGGGCCGCCCGACGTACCACCGGCGATGCCTCGGGAGGGAAGGCTGCTCCGACCACGGGAGGGGTGCGATGACCGGGACGTCCGACGACGGCACCGGAGCCGGCCGGACGGATGACGCCGGCGAGCCGGCCGGCCTCGGCGGCACTGCGATACCCGACCCGTCGCGGGGTGCGCGGCCGGCCGGCCGCTGGCGCAGCCGCTGGCGCGACCACGCGGCGAGGCTACGCGACCAGGCGCGGGAGCGCGCGAACGAGTGGTGGCCGAAGGTCCGCCCCCTGCTGGATCAGTTTCGCTGGTCGGACGAGCCGCAGCCCGCCGTGACGATCGTCGACCGGCGGGTTCCCCCGGCCCTGCTGGTGCCGGCGCAGGGCCAGGTATACGGCTTCGTGGTCCGGGCCACCTTCACCTGGTCCTCCGATGCGGTGCGGCCGGAACTGTTCGGCTGGTACGTCGACTACTTCCAGCCGCTGGCCACCCAGCGGCTGCGGCGCATCGCCGCCAGGTGCGCCCGGGAGACGCCGCCGCACCGCCCGCGAGAGGTGGAGAACGCCCTGTACGAGGCGTTGACCGGCGACGACGCGCCCCCGTGGCGGTACGAGCGGGGCGAGGTCGCGTTCACCTGCGAGCTGGACGTGTCGGTGCACCTCGACGAGCGGGTCCGCCGGCTGCTCCAGCCGTACTGGGACCGGCGCATCGCGCTGGAGTGCGAGCGCGACCTCGACCGGCGGCGCGCGGAGTACGAGGAGGAACGGAACCGGCGCGGGCCGGCGGACCAGGACGCGCCGTCGACATCCGACCGGAACGAGCGTCCGCCGCACCAGCGGGAGGCCGGAGCCGGCGGTGAGTCGCGCGGGCCGGGTGGGCGGAGTGGGCCGGGCTGGCGGGTTCCCCGGCCGGACTCCCCGGTGGAGCAGTTCACCCCGCTCGAACCCCTCCTGCCGCCGCCCGCCCCGCGACCACCGCGTTCCGCGCCCGGGCCGCGTTCGGCGCCGGCGCAGCCCGGCGAGAAGGCGTCGGGCGACCCGGAGCACCCCGGGCCGCCCGACCACTGAACCGGCGGATCTGCAGTTGTTGGTGCTGGTCTGGTTGCGCTTGAGGTAGTCGGACCAGGTGACCCCCTGGATCACCGAGACCACCACACTGCCGTCCCCGGCGCCCCGGCCTGCGCGGCAGGGCCGCCGGGGGCGCTCCCCAGCAGATCCCGGGCCCGGCGCAGACACGCCCGCTCGGCGGCGTTGCCGGTGTGGTCGATCGCCGCCTGGTACGCCCCTCGGCGAGGTCGATGTCGCCGAGGACGCGGACCAGGACGGCGACCGCGCGGGTACGCGATGGTGCCGGCCGCGCCGGGCCAGGGGCAACACCATTCCCATCGCAGAGAAAAACTTCCATGTATCTATTGCAAGATTTCTCCGGTGTGTGTCGTAATACTGGCAGTTCCTTTCGTCAGACTCCCGCCGCCGGAAGGCGGCAACCCCCAGGGAGGAAACATGCCCCGTCCCCTGCGATCGGCGCTGCGTACGGCCGGCGTCGCCCTGCTCACCACCGTCGCGATGGCCGCCTCGGCCCTGGTCGGAGCGACGCCCGCCAGCGCCGCGCCGGCCGGCCTGCCCGGCATGGACGTCTCCAGCTGGCAGGGCAACGTGAACTGGTCCGCCGCCTGGAACAACGGCGCCCGCTTCGCGTACGTCAAGGCCACCGAGGGCACCGGCTACACCAACCCGTACTTCGCCCAGCAGTACAACGGCTCCTACAACGTCGGCATGATCCGCGGGTCGTACCACTTCGCCCGGCCGGACGTGTCCAGCGGCGCCACCCAGGCCAACTACTTCGTCGACCACGGCGGCGGCTGGTCCAAGGACGGCAAGACCCTGCCGGGCGCGCTCGACATCGAGTACAACCCGTACGGCTCGACCTGCTACGGGCTGAGCCAGGCTTCGATGCGTAGCTGGATCGCCTCGTTCGTCAACCAGTACTACGCCCGCACCGGCCGGTGGGCCACCATCTACACCACCACCGACTGGTGGACCACCTGCACCGGCAACACCTCGCAGTTCGCCGCCAACAACCCGCTCTGGATCGCGCGCTACGCCAGCACCGTCGGCACCCTGCCGGCCGGCTGGCCGACGTACTCGTTCTGGCAGTGGGCCTCCTCCGGCACCTTCCCCGGTGACCAGAACGTCTGGAACGGCACCCTGGACCGGCTCAAGGTGCTGGCCTGCAACGGACCCTGCTGATCCCGTTCCGGTGGCGGGCTGCTCGTTCCGGCCACTCCGGCTCGGCGTCTCTGACGCCACGCCGCGGCCCGGAGCAGCCGCCCGCCACCGGCGGCGTCCGTACCCCTGAGGAGGCCCCGATGTCCGTCCCCGTCCCCCGACGGGCCGTGCTGCGCGGCGCGGTCCTGCTCGGCGCCGCCGCCGGCACGACCGCGCTGACCCAGTTCGGCGACGACCGCGGCGCGCGGGCCGTCGCCACCCCGGTCGACCAGCCGGTGATCGCCAACTGCGCCACCTGGAGCGCCCGCCCGCCCAAGTCCGCCGTGACCGTGGTGCAGAGCCGCCCCAACAAGATCATCATCCACCACACGGCGTTCGCGAACACCACCGACTACAGCCTCGCCTACGCCTACCAGAACTCGCGCGACATTCAGAACCTGCACATGGACACCAACGGCTGGCTCGACTCCGGGCAGCACTTCACCAACAGCCGCGGCGGCTACCTGACCGAGGGCCGGCACGGCAGCCTGTACGCCCTGTTGCACGGGCAGACCATGGTCCAGGGCGCGCACTGCGTCGGGCAGAACAGCCAGGCCATCGGCATCGAGAACGACGGCACCTACCTCAACGTGCAGCCGCCGCAGGCGCAATGGGACAGCCTGGTCTGGTTCTGCGCGTTCACCTGCCAGCAGTACGGCATCCCGGCCAGCGAGATCTACGGGCACAAGGACTTCAACAGCACCCAGTGCCCCGGGCTGCTGCACGACCGGCTGCCCGAGCTGCGCAGCACCGTCGCCGCGCGGCTCGGCGGCTGACCGGCGGCGGGACGCCCCGCCCGCCGGCGCGACTCACCCCACCCGAAGATCCCGCTCGATCCTGGATCGAGCGGGATCTTCGGCGTCGGAGGGTGCCCGGCACGCCGCCACCGACAGTGCTCGCTTATATAAGCTGCATCTGATACAAAGGGCAGGTGCACGCCTTCGACGTCCTCGGGGACCCGGTCCGCCGCCGGATCCTGGAGCTGCTGGCCGAGGGCGAGCAGACCGCCGGCACGCTCGGCGCGACCGTCCAGCGGGAGTTCGGGATCAGCCAGCCAGCCGTGTCGCAGCACCTCAAGGTACTGCGGGAGCACGGTTTCACCACCGTGCGGCCCGAGGGCACCCGCCGCCTCTACGCGGTGGACCCGGAGCCGCTGCGGCAGGTCGACGAGTGGCTGGCCGGCTTTCGTCGGTTCTGGACACCGCCGCTGTCGGCGCTCGCCACCGAACTGGCCCGCGGCCGGCGGGAACGGCGGCTGCGCGAGGACACCACAGACGAGAGGACCACGCCATGATCAATGTGACCGGACAGATCAGCGCCGTCGAGCGCCGGATCGGCAGCCGTACGCTGCCCGCCGGCCAGGCCCGCGTGCTGACCATCAGCCAGACGTACGACGCGCCGGTGCAGGACGTCTGGGACGCCTGCACCAACGCCGAGCGGATCCCGCGCTGGTTCCTGCCCGTCTCGGGTGAGCTGAGAGTCGGCGGGCGCTACCAGCTGGAGGGCAACGCCAGCGGCACGGTCGAGCGGTGCGACCCGCCGCACAGCTTCGCCGCCACCTGGGAGTTCGGCGGGGAGGTGAGCTGGATCGAGGTGCGGCTCAGCGAGGCCGGCGCCGGGCGTACCCGGTTCGAGCTGGAGCACGTGGCGCACGTCGACGACCAGCGTTGGGCCGAGTACGGGCCGGGTGCGGTCGGCATCGGCTGGGATCTCGCCCTGCTCGGCCTCGCCTCCCACCTCGCCGCCGACGGCAGCGGGGTCGACCCGGCGGCGGCCGCCGCCTGGGCCGGCTCCGATGAGGGCCGCCGCTTCATGACGGAGGCCAGCGGGCGCTGGACCGAGGCCAGCGTGGCCGCCGGCACCCCGGCAGACGAGGCCCGTGCCGCCGGTGACCGGGTCACTACGTTCTACACCGGCATCCCCACGCCGTGACTCGGTGCCGCGTTGCCGCTCGTACAGAGGGCCGGGAAACGCGGCGGCACAGTATCGGTACCCTCCGGCACACTGTCGATCATGCCGATCCGATCCGTCGCCGAGTTGCGCGGCGCCGTCCGCTCCGGACAGCGGGTGAAGTACCTGCACTTCTGGGGGCATCGTCCGCAGCGTGACGGCAGCATCGGCGCCGGCTGCCTGAGCCAGTGGTGGCCGGCGCCGTTCGCCGTCGACGGCCGGACGTACGCCACCGCCGAACACTGGATGATGTGGCACAAGGCTGTGCTGTTCGGCGACAACGACGTGGCCGGCCGGATCCTCGCCACCGCCCACCCGCACCAGGTCAAGTCCCTGGGCCGGCAGGTGCGCGGCTTCGACGAGGAAACCTGGGTGGCCCGCCGCTACGAGATCGTGGTGGCCGGCAGCGTGGCCAAGTTCGGCCAGCACGAGGGGCTGAAACGGTTCCTGCTGGGCACCGGGGACCGGGTGCTGGTGGAGGCGAGCCCGGTGGACCGCATCTGGGGCATCGGCCTGGCCGCCGACGACCCGCGGGCGAGTGACCCGGGACGGTGGCGGGGCGAGAACCTGCTCGGCTTCGCCCTGATGGACGCCCGCGACGCCCTGCACGAGGAGCGCCGGGGCGTGAGCGGGGGCGACGGCTGACGGGCGGCGCGTCGGGCGGGTAACGTGCAGCGGCGTGACCAGCGCACCGTACTCGCACTGCTCCTACTGCGGCGTGGCCTACCCGGCGGGCGCCGGCTGGCCCAGGATCTGCGCGGGCTGCGGCGAGACGGTGTGGCGCAACCCGCTGCCCGTCGCGGTGGCCGTGCTGCCGGTCCGGACGCCGGCCGGCCTCGGCGTGGTGGTGGTCCGCCGGGACATCGAGCCGGCTCGCGGCGAGCTCGCCCTCCCCGGCGGCTTCGTCGAGTACGGCGAGGAGTGGTCCGAGGCGCTGGTCCGGGAGCTGCGCGAGGAGACCGGCCTGCTGGCCGAGGCCGACGAGGCGCGGCTGTTCGCGGTGCACGGCGCGCCGGCCGGCGGCACCATGATGGTCTTCGGTGTGCTGCCCGAGCGGGCGCTGGGCGATCTGCCGCCGTCCGCGCCGACCGAGGAGGCCACCGAGTGGCTGGTCCTCACCGAGCCGGCCGAGCTGGCCTTCTCCACGCACACCCGGGTGCTGGCCGATTTCCTCAGCGCCGAGCGCGCGGGCTGAGCCGACGCCGGTCATCGCCGGCTGACCCGCCGGTGGAATCAGGGGCGGAGGTAGGCGGGCGGGACGGTGTCGGTGAGCCAGACGCCGTTTTCGCTGCGGTAGAAGACGAACCCGTTCTCGGCCATCGCGGCGGCCTCCACGGTGAGGATCACCACCGTGCCGGCCCGGCGGGCCCCGATCCGGCGGGCGGTCGCCACGTCCGGCGACAGGTGCACGTGGTGCCGGCGGCCCGGGCGCAGCCCCTCGACCCGGATCGCCGGCAGCACGCTGTCGCTGGTGCCGTGGAAGAGCAGCTCGGGCGGGGCGGTCGGGGCCAGGCCGAGGTCGACCGGCACGGAGTGCCCCTGGCTGGCCCGGATCCGGTCGACGCCGTCGGCGCCGCGCGTCACGGCGAAGCGCTGTTTGTCGTTCCCGGCGACCGCGGCGTCGAGGTCGGCGCGGCTGATCCGGAGCGCGGCGAGCAGGTCGGCGACCGGCACCCAGCCGGCCCGGTCGAGCGTCAGCCCGAACCGGTCCGGTCGGTGCCGCAACGCCAGGGACATCCGCTTGCTCACCCGGACCAGGTCACGATGATCCACGCCGCCAGTGTGACCGACCGACGGGCAAGCGCTGACTCCCCGCGCCGCCGCAGGAAGCCCCTGCTCAGGCGGCTGCCCGGTCCGCGAGCGGCCGTCGCCTGCGCGCCGGGTCGGTGAGCACGGGCGGGGCCCAGGCCCCGTCCGGCTGGTAGAGGTTGGCCCCGGGCGGGACGATCTCGTCGATCCGGTCGAGCACCGCGTCCTCCAGGGTGAGCGACGCGCCACCGAGCAGACCGTCCAGCTGCGCCATGGTGCGCGGACCGATGATCGCCGAGGCGACCGCGGGGTGCGCCACGGTGAACGCGACGGCCAGTTCCGGAAGGGTGCAGCCCACCTCGTCGGCGAGCGCGACCAGTGCCTCCACGGCGGCGTACTTGGCGGTGTTGCCGGGCAGCGCCGGGTCGAACCGGGCCGGGGTGAGGGCCGGCCGCCCGGTGGTGAGATCGACCGCCCGGCCCTGCCGGTACCGCCCGGAGAGGAATCCGGAGGCCAGCGGGCTCCAGACCAGGACGCCCATGCCGTACCGCTGGCAGACCGGAAGCACCGCGGTCTCGACGCCCCGGGCCAGGATCGAGTACGGCGGCTGCTCGGTCCGGAACCGGCCGAGCGCCCGCCGTTCCGCGACGTGGTGCGACTCGACGATCTCCTCGGCGGGGAAGGTGGAACAGCCGAAGGCGCGGATCTTGCCGGCCCGGACCAGGTCGGTCAGCGCGCCCAGCGTCTCCTCGACGTCCGTGGTGTGGTCCGGGCGGTGCACCTGGTAGAGGTCGATCCAGTCGGTGCCGAGGCGGCGCAGGCTCTCCTCGACCTCCCGGACGATCCAGCGCCGCGAGTTGCCGCCCCGGTTCGGCCCCTCCCCCATCGGGAAGTGCACCTTCGTGGCCAGGACCACGTCGTCGCGCCGGCCCTTCAGCGCCTTGCCGACGATGACCTCCGACTCGCCGGCGGAGTACATGTCGGCGGTGTCCACGAAGTTCACGCCCCGGTCGAGGGCGGCGTGCACGATGCGTACGCAGTCGTCGTGGTCGGGGTTGCCGACCGCGCCGAACATCATGGTGCCGAGACAGTGGACGCTCACCTCGATGCCGGTGCCGCCGAGGACGCGGTAGCGCATGCGGATACTCCCTGGGATGACGCCGCGCTGACCGGGCGGCGGCCGGTCCCGCAACGCTAGGAATTCGAGTGCGCTCGAAGTCAACCGGTGGCCACTCGGCCGGCGTGTCGGCCGAGAGCCCGACCGGCGTGTCGCGCCCGGAGGCCCACGTCCAAGGGGTGGGCGATCTCGGGTCGCGTCGCGCGTGCCCGTCCCGGGTGGCAGGCTGGTGGAGTCGCCGGCAGCGGGGCGACGACGGCCCGCTGGCAGACCCGTCGTGAAGGAGAAGATCGACCCGATGGCTGTGGACGTCACCACCACGGACGAATGGCAGGCGCTGCGCAAGCACGCCGAGGCGATGCGCGGCACGCACCTGCGGGAACTGTTCGCCGCCGACGGGCAGCGGGGTGAGCGGCTCACCGGCGAGGTCGCCGACCTGCACGTGGACTACAGCAAGAACCTGGTCACCGACGAGACCATGGCCCTGCTCACCACGCTCGCCGGGCGGGTCCGGCTGAGCGACCGGATCGCCGCCATGTTCGCCGGGGAGCACATCAACTCCACCGAGGACCGCGCCGTCCTGCACACCGCGCTGCGCCTGCCGCGCGACGCCTCGCTGATGGTCGACGGGCAGGACGTGGTCGCCGACGTGCACGCCGTGCTGGACCGGATGTCCGCCTTCGCCGACCGGGTCCGCTCGGGCACCTGGCGGGGCCACACCGGCGAGCGGATCAGCACCGTGGTCAACATCGGCATCGGCGGCTCCGACCTCGGACCGGTGATGGCGTACGAGGCGCTCAAGGCGTACCGGGACGCCGGGATCACCTGCCGGTACGTGTCCAACATCGACCCGACCGACATCCACGACAAGACCACGGACCTGGACCCGGCCAGCACCCTGTTCGTCGTGGTCTCCAAGACCTTCTCCACGCAGGAGACCCTGGCCAACGCCAACCAGGCGCGGCGTTGGCTGCTCGCCGGGCTGGACGCCGACGAGTCGGCCGTCGCCCGGCACTTCGTCGCGGTCAGCACCAACGAGCAGCGGGTCCGCGACTTCGGCATCGACCCGGCGAACATGTTCGGCTTCTGGGACTGGGTGGGCGGCCGGTACTCGTTACCCTCCGCGGTCGGCCTGTCGGTGATGCTGGCCATCGGCCCGGACCGGTTCCGGGAGATGCTCGCCGGCTACCACGCCGTAGACGAGCACTTCCGCAGCGCGCCGGTCGAACGGAACGTGCCGGCCCTGCTGGGCCTGCTCAACGTCTGGTACACCGACTTCCTCGACGCCGAGACGCACGCGGTGCTGCCGTACGCCCAGTACCTGCACCGGTTCCCGGCGTACCTGCAGCAGCTCACCATGGAGAGCAACGGCAAGTCGGTGACCCGCGACGGCACGCCGGTGACGTACCCGACCGGGGAGATCTTCTGGGGTGAGCCGGGCACCAACGGCCAGCACGCCTTCTATCAGCTGATCCACCAGGGGACGCGGCTGATCCCGGCGGACTTCATCGCGTTCAGCCAGCCCAACCACGACCTCGGCGACATGCACGACCTGTTCATGTCCAACTTCTTCGCGCAGACCGCCGCGCTGGCGTTCGGGCGGACGAAGGAGCAGGTCGAGGCGGAGGGCACGGCGGCGCCCGTGGTGCCGCACCGGGTGATGCCGGGCAACCACCCGAGCACCTCGATCATCGCGCCGAAGCTGACCCCGGCCACGCTCGGCCAGCTGATCGCCCTCTACGAGCACATCGTCTTCACCGAGGCCGCGGTCTGGGACATCAACGCGTTCGACCAGTGGGGCGTGGAGCTGGGCAAGGTGATGGCCAACCAGCTCGCGCCGAAGCTGACCGGGAGCGCGCCGGACCTGGGCGACGTGGACTCCTCCACCGCCGCCCTGATCCGCCGCTACCGCGCCCAGCGCGGCCGCGACTGACGCCCGCCGGCGGCCCCCGGGCGACCGACCGGGGGCCGCGTCCCGGCCCCTCCGCCGCTCAGCCGCCGGCCCCGGCCGGCGGCGCCTCCAGGCGGCCGGAGCAGCGGCCGTCGACCGGCTCGGGCCGTTGCCGGGGCATCATCCAGTCCAGCGCGGTCTGCTCGACCGGCCAGCCGTGCACGGTGACCCCGCTGACCGGCAGCCGTTCCGGGCCGGGGCAGAGGAGCTGCGCGCGTACCTGCTCGTTGGGCACGAACCGCACCCGGCCACGCTGGTCCAGCAGGATGGTCATCCGATCGGTCACGGTGATCGCCTGGCCGGGCACCACCTCCACGGCAGCGGCCGGCGGCGGGGGCCCGACCTCGACGGCCACCGAGGGCAGCAGCGGCACCCGCAGGAACACGGTGCCGGTCACCAGCGGTACGACCGCGGCCACCACGTAGGACGCGAGCTGGGTCAGCAGCGGCGCGGACCGGCGCGGGATCGGCCCGGTCAGCACCACGGCCGCCGCCGGCGGCACGCCCAGCAGCGCCGCGGTGGCCAGCTCACCGTGCCGCAGCGCGGCGACGATCGCCGGGGCCAGCCAGACGTACGCGGCCAGGCCGACCAGCAGCGGCAGCACGAGACCGAGGCCGAGCAGCAGGTCCGCCCGGTCCGGGTACCGGTGCCGGACGCGCAGCCCGATCAGCCAGAGCACGATCATCAGCAGCGCGGGCAGGAACCGCATCTGCCAGGTGAGCGCCGCCAGCACCGACGCCGCCGCGAGCACCCAGCCGGGAGTACGCGCGGTGGCGTACGCCAGCAGCGAGCGGTCCGGGTCGAACCGCGCCGGGGCGCTGACCCGCAGCACCGAGCCGAGCACGGCGGTGCCGAGAACTACCAGCGGGAACGCCCAGACCAGCGCGATGAGCAGCGCGCTGAGCAGGCCGAGCGGGGTGACGTACTGCACCAGCAACAGCATGGTCGGCATGTCCTGCCGGCTGAGCTGCCACAGCCGCAGCACCAGCAGGAGGACCGGGAACGCCGGCAGCAGCGTCAGCAGCCACTGCTGCCCCTGCCGCGCGCCCGGGCGGCGCGGCGGGCCGCCCGACGGGCGGGATCCGAGGGGACGAGGACCATCGACTCCCACGGCCACTGGCGTACCTTCACCTTCCGACACTGCGGCTGCTGCCCCACCGCCACCTGCTGAGGCCCGTTGGCAGGCTGCTCCCGGGCCAGGTTGGCCTCGAAGGCCGCGTCCCACGCGTCGCGCCCCGGACGGGTGGCCGCCTGGTAGAGGGAGAAGTCCACCAGCTCCTTCATCGCGCGGTTCGGGCCGGTGTTCACCCCCCACTGCTCCTCCAGATCCTCGCCGATGTCCCAGTGCCGCAGCGGCTTCACGCCGTGCAGCGGGTTCTTCGGTCGGGCGTCCGGCGCCGGCGGCGCCACGAAACCGGCGAGGATGGCCGCGTCCGTGGTCACCGCGTCGACGGTGCCGTCGTACAGCTCCTGCACGCACTCGCTGATCCGGTTCTTGCCGCTGGCCTCGGCCCCGTACGCCCGCAGCCGCTGCTCGGACGTGGACGTGGCCAGCGTGCAGACCCGGCGGCCGCGCAGGTCGCCCAGCCCGTCGACCCGGCCGGGGTAGCCGCGCAGGGTCAGCACCGACTGTTCGGTCGTGAGGTAGGGCTCGGAGAAGACGACGCCCTGTTCCCGTCGCTGCTGCGTGATGCTGTAGGAGGCGATGACCAGGTCGACGGTGACGAACGTCTTCCCGTCGTTGGCCTGCCGGCGGGCCCGGTCCTCGCTCTCCATCGACAGGAACCGCACCTGCCGGCGCTTGAACCCCAGGTCACTCGCGATCATGTACGCGATGTCGATGTCGAAGCCGCGGTAGCTGCCGTCCTCCATCAGCTGCGAGACGCCGGGCTGGTCGTCCTTGACCCCGATCAGCAGCTCCTGCTTGCCGTCCAGGCCGGCCTGGCTGCGCAGCTCGGCAAGGGTGGGCGGCCCGGTGGCGGTGACCACGCCGACCACCGCGGCGGCCAGCACCACCAGCACCACCAGCAGGGCCGACAACCGCAGCTGCCGGAACCGGGAGACCCCGCGCGGGGTGACGACCGGCTCGGGACTCTCGACGCCCGGTTCGCTGATCTGACTCACGTCCACCCTCCCGTCGTCGCCCGATGCGCAGTCCATTGTGGGGGATCGGGTACAGCCGGCCGGCGGGCCGGTGGGCGGGCGTCAGGGGGGTCAGTCGCGCAGCAGGTCGGCGTGGGCGGCGCGGAGCCGGGCGAGGGTCGGATCGCCGACGGGGGCCCGGCGGTCCAGCTCGGCCCAGACCTCGGCGAGGGCGTCGGTGAGCGCGCGCCGCTCGGCCGCGTGCCGCCGGCTGCTCTGCCGGTGCAGCTCCTCCAGCCGGCGGGACCAGCCGGCGCTGATCTCGGCGATCCGCTCGGCGTCGGCCCGGGCCTGTGCGGCCGTCCGGGCGGCGGGGGCGGGCACGATCGCGGCGATCGGGCGGGGGTCGCCGTCGCGGGTGACGACGGTGATGGTGTCGGTCAGCTCGGCGAGGGCGACGAGCTGGGTGAGCCGGGTGCGGACCTCGCGCAGCGGCAGGGCGCGCGGCTGGGGGGACCGGTCGGCCAGTGCGGGGGCAGCCATGGACACATGTTCACGTCCGGGTACGACAAAACTGCGCCGCGTGGCCGGGATAGGGTCGCCCGGTGGCGATCATCATCCATCGCGGCGCGACGTTGACGCCGCACTTCCGTGACTTCCTGCCCGGCTGGGTGGCCCGGCAGCCGTGGTTCCGGGGCACCGCTGTCCCGCAGCTCACGCCGGTGGGCTACTTCCGGTTCGCGGACCCGGCCGGGGCGGTGGGGGTGGAGACCCACCTGCTGCGCGACGGAGCCACGCTGTACCAGGTACCGCTGACCTACCGGGACGCGCCGTACGACGACGCGGCGCTGGTGGCCACCGCCGAGCACAGCGTCCTGGGCACCCGGTGGATCCACGACGCCACCGCCGACCCGGTGTGGATCGCGGAGTTGCTGCGGCTGGTGGCGACCGAGGACGTCTCGGAGCCCAGTGGGAAACCCGGGGTTGGCCCGGCCGAGGCACGCGGAAGGCGGCTCTCGCCGGGCCCGCTCGCGCCGGAGTCGGTCCGGATCGCGCTGCGCCGGGTGCTCACCCCCGGCACGGAGCTGGTCGAGGGCGGCGCGCTCGGCGTGGTGACCGGCACCTGGCACCCGGACGGCCCGGAGTCCACGCCGGTGAGCGGGTGCCTCGCCGTGCTGCGGCCGGCGGCCGACGCCGAGCGGTCCGGGTAGCCGGCGTCAGGCCTGCCACTCCGGGGCCAGCACCGACCAGACCTCCATGTCGGCCCGGCCTGTCGGCGTCGGGACGGCCGCGCGCAGGACGCCGTCGCGGCTCATGCCCAGCCGCCGCGCGACCGCGATGCTGCGCTCGTTGCCGGCCTTGGTCACCCACTCCACGCGGTGGATGCCGCGCTCCCGGATCGCCCAGTCGATGATCACGCGGGCGGCGCGGGTGACCAGGCCCCGGCCCTCAGCCGCCTGCTCCAGCCAGCAGCCCGCCTCGCAGACGCCGGTGGTGGTGTTGAGGGAGACGAACAACACCCCGCCGACCAGGGTGCCGCGCTGCCAGATGCCCCAGATGCCGCCGTCGTCGCGCGCCCACCGGTCGGCGTAGTTCTGCAGCACCTTGCGGGCGGACTCGGCGTCGGTGGCCACGAAGGACGCGCCCACCCAGGGGGAGATGTGCTCCCGGCACCGGTCGAGGTTGGCGAGGAACTCGTCGGAGTGCCACGGCTCGAGTGGCCGCAGCTCGGCGTCGTCGGTCAGCGGGAGGGAGAACACGGGAGGGAACCTAGCAGGCCGCGGTGCCGCGGATCTTGACGGCCGGCGCGGCTCAGATGACGAAGTGCGTCCAGTAGGTCAGCCAGACCGCGAACAGCACGCCCTGCAGCAGCGCCAACCCGGCCACCAGCCAGGCGTCGACGGGCGGCCGGTGGGCCCAGCGGGCGAGCACCAGGGCGACCGGGAACGCGGCGAGCAGGTAGCGCAGCAGGCTCTTGTAGACGGGCGTACCCATGGACAGCGGCACCAGCACCACGATCAACGTGTAGACCAGGTACGGCAGCAGCCGCGACCGACGCAGGCCGACCAGCGCGACCACCAGCATCGCCACCGCGATCCAGACCCGGAACGCGTCGGCCGGGTTGCCGTCGGTCAGCCCGTGCCAGGCCACCGGCACCGGGTTCTGCACCCGGATCCCCCAGCCCCGCTCCTGGGCGTGCTGGTAGGCGAACCAGTCGCCGCTCTGCCAGCGACAGAACGCCATGAAGGTCCCCCAGCCAGCCGGGACGAGCAGCAGCGGCCAGCCCAACCGCAGGTAGCGCGGCAGGGCGCGCGGCGTGAACCGCCAGCCGTGCTGGCGCAGCAGCACCAGGGCGAGCGGGAGCACCACCAGGAAACCGACCGAGCGGCTCAGCGCCAGGAAGTAGCCGACGATCCCGACCACCAGCCAGCGGCGCTGCTCGGCGTACCAGAAGGCGGCCAGGGCGAGGCAGACGAAGAGCGACTCGGTCAGCGCCGCCTGGAACAGGAACGCGGTCGGCAGCAGGAGGAGATAGCGGGTGAACCGGCGTCCGCCCGCCGGGTCGTCGCCGTCCACGCCGAGCAGCCGGCCGCCGAGCCGGTAGGCGTAGTAGAGCTGGAACACCAGCGCGACGTTGCTGACCAGCAGCAGCGCCCAGGCGGTGTGCCCGCCGAGCAGCGGCGCGAGCGGCCGGGCCAGG
The DNA here is from genome assembly GCF_026013475.1 of Micromonospora yasonensis. Lineage (GTDB taxonomy): Bacteria > Actinomycetota > Actinomycetes > Mycobacteriales > Micromonosporaceae > Micromonospora > Micromonospora yasonensis. Next base: position 38,934 of record NZ_JAPDPH010000047.1, read on the forward strand.
AACGGGTAGAGCAGCGGGAAGCCGAAGTCCCGCCAGGGCCGGTCCAACGGCAGCCGGGCCAGGTGGTCGTAGAGGAAGGAGTCCCAGGCGAACCAGAGCGAGAACCAGCGGTGCGGCGAGACGGCCTCCTGCTGGTCGCGCATCAGCGCCTCGGCGGCCGGCGGCGCGCCGGGCACCCCGTCCCAGGCGGCCAGCACGAGCACGCCGACCAGGGTGAGGACGAGCTTGCCGCCGACGAAGACGGCCAGCACGTAGCCCCACGGCGCGGGGACCCGCGCCGCCAGGTTACGGGCCGCCGACCGCAGCCGGCCGGCCCAGCGCGGCGCGGCGGGGCCACCCACCGGGTCGGCCACCCGCTCGTCCACCATCCCGCCCTCACCGATCGTCCCGCGACGCACCGGCCCGTATTCCCGGTTCGTCCCGGTCCACACCTCCCGGTGTGGCCGAGCCGATTCATCCCTTCGAGTCGGGTCCGGCGGGTGAGTCGGCCGGCGGGACGGGTAAGGGCGCTGCCGCAATCGGCACATTGGGGGGGGGGGGGGGGGGGGGGGGTGGGCGGGAGGGGGTCGG
>NZ_JAPDPH010000470.1 GCF_026013475.1 Micromonospora yasonensis
GGCGACGGTTACGGAGCATGTTCCGCACGCTGAGGTCCTCGATCACGACCGTTTGAGTCTCACGGACGAGTCGAGTGGTCAGCTTGTGCAGGTGGTCCCGACGCCGGTCGGCGATACGGGCATGAACACGGGCCACCGTGATTCGGGCCTTCGCCCGGTTCGCGGAGCCGTCCTGTTTACGGGCCAGGTTCCGCTGCGCCTTGGCCAGCTTGCGCCGGTCGGCCTGCCCGTACCGCGGGTTGGCCACCTTCCCTTCCTCGTCACTCACCCCGGCAAGAGGGTGGGACAGGGTGAGCAGACTGCTGACGCCCGCGTCCACACCGACCTCGGCATCCGCGGGCGGCAAGGGCGCCACCGTGGGGTCCTCCACCAGCAGGGACACGAACCAGCGGCCGGCGGCGTCCCGGGACACCGTGACCGTGGACGGTTCCGCCCCGCCGGGCAGGGGCCGCGACCACACGATGTCCAGCGGCGCGTTCATCTTCGCCAGGGTGAGGTGCCCGTCCACGCCAGCGAAAGGCGGAGCGGGTGTATTCCGCCGACGCCCTAGATTTGCGCTTGGACTTGAACCTCGGGTACCGGGACCGCTGGTCCCAGAACGCCACGAACCCGGCCTGCAGATGCAGCAGCGCCTGCTGCAACGGCACCGACGACACCTCGTTCAGGAACGCCAACTCCTGCGTGCGTTTCCACTCAGTCAGCCACGCCGACGACTGCACGTACGTGGTACGCCGGCGGTCCACCGCCCACGCCCGGCTGCGGGCTTCCAGCGCCCGGTTGTACACCAGACGCACGCACCCGAAGGTGCGGTTCAACTGCCCAGCCTGCTCCGGAGACGGGTAGAAGCGGTACTTGTACGCCCGCTTC
>NZ_JAPDPH010000471.1 GCF_026013475.1 Micromonospora yasonensis
GCCGGAGAGGACGCAGCTGGTGGGGGCGTTGTGGGCGGCGAGGTGCAGTTCGGCGGCATGGTCGGGGACGAGTTGTTCCAGCAGGTCGGTGAGGTCGGCCGGGGTCGGGCCGGTGATGGCGAGCATGCCGCCGGTGTTTTCGATGGTGGTGAGGGCTTGGCCGCGGTGGGCGATGAGCCTGGTGGCTTGGTTGAGGGTGAGGGCGTCGGCGGCGTGTGCGGCGGTGATTTCGCCTTGGCTGTGGCCGATGACGGCGTCGGGGTTGATGCCGTGGTGTCGCCACAGGGCGGTGAGGGCGGTGGTGACGGCGAACAGGGTGGGTTGGACGACGTCGACCCGCTCGAGGCTGGCCGCGTCGGGCTTCTCCAGGATCACGTCGAGCAGTGACCAGTCCACGAGGCCGCGCAGCATTGTGTCGGTGGTGTTGATGCTGTTTCGGAAGACGGGGGAGGTGCGGTAGAGGTGGTGGGCCATGGCCGGCCATTGGCTGCCTTGGCCGGGGTAGATGAAGGCGACCTTTCCGCTGTCGCGGGCTTCGCCGAGGGTCAGGTTGTCGTGGTCGGTGCCGTCGGCGAGGGCGGTGAGCGCGTTGGTGAAGTCGTCGAGGGTGCGGCCGAGGATCACGGCCCGGTGTGGGAAGACCGACCGGCCGGCGAGGGCGTGTGCCACGCCGATCAGGTCGAGGCCGTCGGTGTCGGCTGCCCAGTCGCGCAGTCGGCGGCCGTACTCGCGTAGTGAGGTTTCGGTCTTCGCGGACAGCAGCCACGGCACCCACCCACCACCGGGCAGATC
>NZ_JAPDPH010000472.1 GCF_026013475.1 Micromonospora yasonensis
AGCGGCGGTTGTTGTACCAGTCGATGTATTCGACGGTGGCCATCGCCAGGTCGTCGAGTCCGCGCCATGGTCCCTTGTTGCGGACGAGTTCGGCTTTGTAGAGGGAGTTGAACGCTTCGGCCATCGCGTTGTCGTAGGAGTCGCCCTTGGAGCCGACGGAGGCGACGGCGCCGGCCTCGGCGAGCCGCTGGGTGTAGCGGATCGCTCGATATTGGACTCCCCGGTCGGAGTGGTGGACGAGTCCGCCCAGGTCAGCGCCTTGATTCTCGCGGCGCCACATCGCCATCTTCAGCGCGTCGAGAGCCAGATCGGTGTAGAGACTCGTGGACACCTGCCAGCCGACGATCATGCGGGAGTACACGTCGAGGACGAACGCGGCGTACACCCAGCCCACGCTGGTGCGCACGTAGGTCAGGTCGGCGACCCACAGCTGGTTCGGGCCGGCTGCGGTGAAGTCCCGTTTGACCAGGTCAGCGGGCCGGCTGGTCTCGGCGGCGGGCCGGGTCGTGCGTGGCGACTTGTCGCGCAGCAGCCCGCGTAGCCCGGACTCGCGCATCAGCCGCTCGACGGTGCACCGGGCCGCCTCGATGTCCTGGCGGTGCAGCTCGTGCCAGATCTTGCGGGCCCTGTAGACGCCGTAGTTCTCCGCGTGGATCCGCTCGATCACCGCGGTCAGCTCCTCATCGCGCCTCGATCGTGCGCTGGCG
>NZ_JAPDPH010000473.1 GCF_026013475.1 Micromonospora yasonensis
TGCTGCGTAAGACCGTCCTGACCGCCACCGGCGTCGTCGCCACCGCCGGCGGAATCGCCGGCCCCGCCATCGCCGCGCACGCCGCCGACACCAAGCCCGCCGCCCAGACCCAGACCGACCGCAAGACCAACGGCGAACGGGAACTCAACGTCCACTACGAGGCCCAGCCCAACTTCTACTACTGCGGCCCCGCCGCCACCCGCAACGCCCTCTCCGTCCAAGGCAAGAACATCAACGTCGACGCCATGGCCAAGGAAATGGGCACCACCGAGAACGGCACCAACAGCATCAACGACATCACCCCGGTCCTGAACAAGGAAACCGGCAAGAAGGACGCCTACCACTCGGTGGAAATCCGCGACACCAAGGCCGACGACAAGCAGACCGAAACCCTGCGCGCCGACATCGTCCGCACCGTCGACGACGGCCGCGCCGTGGTCGCCAACATCGCCGGCACCGCCACCGACACCGACGGCAACACCCACTCCTTCCAGGGTGGCCACTACATCAGCGTCGTCGGCTACCGCGACGGTGGCAAGGTCGTCACCATCGCCGACTCGGCCGACCCGAACATGGCCTCCTACCGGATGAGCGTCGACAACCTCGCCGACTGGATCGCCACCCGCGGCTACTCGGCCTCCTGA
>NZ_JAPDPH010000474.1 GCF_026013475.1 Micromonospora yasonensis
CGGCGCCGGTGGTCCAGAGGTCTGCGGTGCCGTTGCTGTCGATGTCGGCGGCGCGCAGGGAGAGGTTCTTGCCGGTGTTCCACGGGCCGAGGTTGTAGGAGGTCTTGGTCAGTTCCCCGGTGCTTTCGTTGAGGGTGAGGTCGGTCCACAGGTGTAGGGCGCCGGTGGTCTTGTTCCACAGGAACATGGCGGTGCCGGCGGCGAGTTGGGCGGTGGTGATGGTCCACTGGTCCCAGTCGTTGCCGCCGGTGGGGGTGGGGGTGCTCAGGATGGTGGGGTTGAAGAAGAGGGCGGGTGTCGCGCCGTTCTGGTAGTAGGTGAGGTGGTAGCCGTTGGTGGCGTCGCCGCTGGTGCCGATGAGGTCCGGGCAGGTGTTGCCGAGGCGGCGGGTGTCGCCGGCGTTGGCCAGTTGCAGGGGTAGGTTGCCGTCGCTGTCGCGGAGCAGGTCGGCCATGAGGTTGAACTGGTTCAATCCGGGTACGGGCTTGATGACGCTGCCGTCGCCGTTGGCGCCCAGGATGCTGCCGCCGCCGGCGTAGGTGCCGGTGGGGTAGTAGACGAGGATGTCCTGTAGGCCGGTGCAGGTGAAGTGGCCGGTGATGGCCTGCGC
>NZ_JAPDPH010000475.1 GCF_026013475.1 Micromonospora yasonensis
CGGCCAGCTCGCCGATCAGCCGGGACCGGGCCCGGGCGGCGGAGTCGTCCGGCTCGGTGAACGTCGCCGGGGGAGCGGCCAGCCGGACCCCGTCGAAGACCGGCTCGACCAGCAGCTCCACCCGGGCGCTTCCGCGCGGCGGCACCGCCACCTCGACGCGGAACGCGCCGTCGTCGTACGTTACCGGGGCGTCGGCCCGGATTACGACCGCGACCGCCCGGTCAAGGCCGTCGCGCAGATAGGCCAAACGCAGTTCCGCCGCCGTCGGATCCCACCGGGCGCCGACCTCGCCGACCTGCAACCGTCGACCCGTCTCCGCCTCGCTGGTGTCGGCGAAGTCCGCCGCGACCCGAATCTGCAGCGCGAACTCCAGTGGCCGGGCGGCGTAGCTGACCACGGTGAACCGGGTCCGCAGTCCCGCTCCGACGAACCGCTCGGTCAGCAGGTACGCCGCTCGCGACGGCAGCTCCTCCCCGTTGCCCAGCTCCGCGTACGAGAGCTGGGCGTGTCCCCGCACGTTCCCGGTGGCGAACGGGACCGGCTCCCGGCCGTCGACGGTGATCCGTTCCCGGCTGAGCACCCGGGTGTTGCGGGCGAAGAAGCCCTGCGG
>NZ_JAPDPH010000476.1 GCF_026013475.1 Micromonospora yasonensis
ACCACCACATAACTGTGGGAGTCCCTTTCCGCCGGGCCCCGGCGGAAAGGGACTCCCCGTCCCCCCGGCGCACGGCCGGGTGGTTCGTCGCCCTCGCCGCGGATCTGCGTCCTCGGGGAACTCGCCCCGCTTTCGGACCTCCGGACGCCCTTGGCCATCCCTGCCCCGGGACGCGTCGCCGAGGCCGGTAGTGCGCCCGCTGTGTCCGACCCGCACCTAATGCGGGTTTTTTTCGTATACGAGCACGAGGCGAAGAAGGTTCTCATACGGTGGTCTTCAGCAGCTACAACCGATTTGTAGCGAAGGCCGCCTCGCCGTGGCGAAGCGACCTTGTCGGATACAAGGAGAGGGCAGAGAGCTCCGATGTCCAACTACCTTCGCAACAACGATGACGCCGCTCGTGAGACGACCTCCCCGATCCGTCGTCGTCGGCTCTGGCTCGCCACCGGCGTCGTGGGCCTCACGGGAGCGGTCAGCCTCGCCGGCGTCGCGTACGCCACCACCGGGGTCACCGGCCCCCACCGGCTGGCCGACGTGAAGTGGTCGACTGCCCAGCAGCTCGAGGGCGACGGCAGCGCGCACGCCGACGAGAACGCCGCGGACGAGTC
>NZ_JAPDPH010000477.1 GCF_026013475.1 Micromonospora yasonensis
GCACACCCAGGCCGCCGCCGGCGTCGCCGGGGTGATCAAGATGGTCCTGGCGCTCCGGCACGGCCGGCTGCCGCGATCGCTGCACATTGACGCGCCGAGCCCGCATGTCGACTGGAGCGCCGGCAACGTACGGCTCCTGGCCGAGGCCGTCGAATGGCGGCGCAACGGACACCCGCGGCGCGGGGCGGTGTCGTCGTTCGGGGTCAGCGGCACGAACGCGCACGTGATCCTGGAGGAGGCGCCGCCGACGGAGCCCGCTCCCGCGCCGGCCGTCGACCCGTGGGACGGGTGGGTGTCCTGGGTGCTGTCGGCGAAGACCGAGCCGGCGCTGCGCGCGTACGCCCGGCGGCTCGGTGCGTGGCTGGCCGGGCACGAGGACGTCACGCCGGCCGCGGTCGCCGACGCGCTCACCCGGCGCACCCGGTTCCCGCACCGGGCGGTGCTGGTGGCGCGCAGCCGCGACGAGTTCACCGCCGCGCTGGCCGCGCTCGCCGAGGGCCGGCCGCATCCGGCGGTCGCCACCACCGACACCGGCGGCGACGGCGGGAGGGTCGCGTTCTGTTTCACCGGTCAGGGCAGCCAGTACC
>NZ_JAPDPH010000478.1 GCF_026013475.1 Micromonospora yasonensis
CGTCCCGAACCGGGTGGTGTTCAACACCGGTGACCGCTGCCTGTCGGGTACCTGCCAGCCGTTGAACTCGACGAACAAGGCGAACTGGCCAGACGTGCCGTTCGACCTGATCTGCGCCTCGGGGACCGACTGCACCTCGTGGAGTCCGTCGTTCTTCTCGACGGTGCGGCTGACCGGCATTGAGGCGCAGCAGTACAACACGGCGACGTCGGCCTACGAGAAGGTGGACTCGTACGCCTTGGCGCATACGATGCCGGCTACCGGTGACGGGACGTCGCCGACGTTGTGGCTGGGCTCGATCATCCGCACCGGTCACGACACCTCTGCGGGTGGGTCGACGTCGGCGATCAGCCTGCCGTCGGTGTCGTTCACCGGTATCAAGTTGGCCAACCGGGTCGACACCACCGGTGGGCTGCCGAACTTCTACCGGCAGCGCATCGCCACCATCACCACCGAGAGCGGCTCGGTCATCTCCCCCAGCTACGAACTACCGTCGGCCTGTGCGGCCCCGGTGACCACCGACCCGGCGACGAACACGAAGTCGTGTTACCCGGTGTTCTGGACGCCGGACGGCTACACC
>NZ_JAPDPH010000479.1 GCF_026013475.1 Micromonospora yasonensis
GCCGCCGAACCGGGTGGTGTTCAACACCGGTGACCGCTGCCTGTCGGGCACCTGCCAGCCGTTGAACTCCACCAACAAGGCCAACTGGCCGGACGTGCCGTTCGATCTGATCTGCGCGTCGGGCACGAACTGTGACGACTTCAGCCCGTCGTTCTTCTCCACAGTGCGGCTGACCTCCATCGAGGCGCAGCAGTACAACACCGCCACCTCGGCCTACGAGAAGGTCGACTCCTACGCCTTGGCGCACACGATGCCGGCCACGGGTGACGGGACGTCGCCGACGTTGTGGCTGGGCTCGATCACCCGCACCGGCCACGACACCTCCGCCGGGGGCTCGACGTCGGCGATCAGCCTGCCGTCGGTGTCGTTCACCGGGATCAAGCTGGCCAACCGGGTCGACACCACCGGTGGGCTGCCGAACTTCTACCGGCAGCGCATCGCCACCATCACCACCGAGACCGGCTCGGTCATCTCCCCCAGCTACGAACTGCCGTCGGCCTGCGCGGCCCCGGTGACCACCGACCCGGCGACGAACACGAAGTCGTGTTACCCGGTGTTCTGGACACCAGACGGCTACACG
>NZ_JAPDPH010000048.1 GCF_026013475.1 Micromonospora yasonensis
TACGAGGGCGACGCGCCCCTGGCCGAGCGGCGGGCCGCCGCCCTGGCCCTCGACTCGGCCCTGCTCGGCGAGCTGCTCGGCCGGGTCGACCTGCGGGAGCTGCTCGACCCGGCGGTGCTCGCCGAGACCGAGCGGCAGCTGCGCTGGTCGACCGAGCAGCGCCGGCCCCGCGACGCGGAGGACGTGGTCGAGCTGCTCCGGGTGGTCGGCGACCTGAGCGAGGCCGAACTGGCCGAGCGGGGCGTACCGGGGGCGTGGTTGACCGAGCTGGCGGCGGCCCGGCGGGTGCTGCGGGTCCGCATCGCCGGTGAGGAGCGCTGGGTGGTCGTGGAGGACGCGGCCCGGCTGCGCGACGCGCTCGGCGTGGCGCTGCCGGTCGGGGTGGCCGAGGCGTACCTGGCGCCGGTGGCCGACCCGCTCGGCGACCTGGTCGCCCGGTACGCGAAGACCCACGGCCCGTTCGCGGCAGCCACCTGCGCCGCCCGGTTCGGGCTCGGGGTGTTCGTGGTCGAGCAGGCGCTGCGCCGGCTCGCCGCCACCGGGCGGGTGGTCTCCGGCGAGTTCGCCCCGGACAGCGTCGGCACCCAGTGGTGCGACGCCGAGGTGCTGCGCCTGCTGCGCCGCCGTTCCCTGGCCGCGCTGCGCCGGGAGATCGAGCCGGTGCCGCCGCGGGCGCTCGCCGGGTTCCTGCCCCGCTGGCAGCAGGTCGGCTCGTCGGCCCGGGGCGTGGAGGCGCTCGCGGCCACGCTGGAGCAGTTGCAGGGCCTCGCGGTGCCCGCGTCCGCCCTGGAACGGCTGGTGCTGTCCGCCCGGGTGGCCGACTACTCCCCCGCCCAGCTCGACGAGCTCTGCGCCAGCGGTGAGGTGGTCTGGGCCGGGTCCGGGGCGATCTCCGGCGGGGACGGCTGGGTCACCGTGGCGTACGCCGACAGCGCGCCGCTGCTGCTGCCGCCGCCGGACGAGGCGCTGGCGCTGACCCCGCTGCACGAGGCCGTGCTGGCGGCGCTCGACGACGGGCAGGCGCTCTTCTTCCGCTCGCTGTCCGACCGGGTCGGCTCCACCGACGACACCGCCCTGGCCGCCGCCGTCTGGGACCTGGTCTGGGCCGGGCACCTGACCAACGACACCCTCGCCCCGCTGCGGGCCGTGCTCGGCGGCGGTGGGGCCCACCGCGCCCGGCCGTCCGCCCCGCGTACCCGCTACCGCCGGCCCGGCCGGGTGGCGCTGCCCAGCCGGGGCGGGCCACCCACCGTGGCCGGACGCTGGTCCCGGCTGCCCGAGCGGGACCTCGACCCGACCCGCCGGGCCGCCGCCCTCGCCGACCTGCTGCTCGAGCGGCACGGCGTGGTCACCCGGGGCGCGGTCATGGCCGAGCAGGTGCCCGGCGGCTTCGCCGCCGTCTACCCGGTGCTGTCCGCACTGGAGGAACGCGGGGCGGCCCGGCGCGGCTACTTCGTCGAGGGGCTGGGCGCGGCCCAGTTCGCGGTGCCCGGGGCGGTCGACCGGCTCCGTGCCCTGGCCGACCCGGCCGACGAGGGCCGGGGGCGGGGCACCGGCCCCACCGTGGTGCTCGCCGCCACCGATCCGGCCAACCCGTACGGCGCGGCGCTGCCCTGGCCGGAACGGGTGGTCGACTCGGGCGACGGGGCGGCCCCGGCGACCGGGCACCGGGCCGGGCGCAAGGCCGGGGCGCTGGTCGTCCTGGTCGGCGGTGACCTGGTGCTCTACGTGGAACGCGGCGGCCGGACCATCCTGTCCTTCACCGACGACACCGACGCCCTCGCGGCCGCCGGCAAGGCGCTGGCCGACGCGGTGCACTCGGGAGCGCTCGGCGCGATCTCGGTGGAACGCGCCGACGGCGAGGCGGTGCGCTCCTCGCCGCTGCGCGACGCGCTCACCGCCGCCGGCTTCCGTGCCACCCCCCGCGGCCTACGCCTCCGCGGCTGACGCCGCCGACGGCATCCCGCTCCGCGACGGGCTGCGGTGGGAACGCCGGCTGACCCCGATTCAGGCGAGCTTGGCGAGCACCCCGTCGTAACGCTTCCGCTCGGTGGCGGAGGTCTTCGTGCCGAGGTAGTTGAGCACCACCGCGCCCTTGCGGTAGGAGTCCGTCCCCCAGACCTCGGTCTGGTTGCTGGCGCTCGCCTCGTCCGGGAAGACGTACACCGAGACGGCGTCCGTGGCGATCAGCTGGGCGCAGCCGATGCCGAGGCCGTCCGGCCCGCAGTCCGTGGACCGGTCCCGGATGTTCGGCACCGCCAGCCCGGCGGCCTTGAACGCGTCGACCACCTTCCGGGCGGACGGCGTGCCGGCGGGCTTGGTCGGCATGGTGAACGGCGGGGTGGACGGGCTCTCGGTCGGGCGGGCCTTCGGGCGCCCCGGCCCGGCGGTGGCCGGCGCCTCGCCCGGCGTGGCCGCGCTGGTGGCCGGCGCCTCGGACCGGCCGTCCGCCGAGGCGCCGCGGTCCTTCTCGCCGGAGTCCTTGCCACAGGCGGTCAGCCCGAGGGCGATGAGGACGGTGGCGGCGGCCGACAGGAGGCGGAGGCGGTTCGTCACTTCGGCAGTGTGCCGAACGGCGGGCCGGGCCGGCACCGGCCGGTCGGCCACCGATGCCGCTCCGTGGTGTCCGGTTCACCCACCGGAGCCGAACCACGGCGCTCCCTCGCCGCCGGTCTCCTCGGTCCCGGGGAGCAGCGCCCACCGGCCGTGGAGGTGGGAGAGCGGCCGGCGGGTCGGCCGATAGCCTTCCGGCATGGCCCGGACCACCTGGATCTCGCTGACCACCGACTACGGTCTCGCCGACGGGTTCGTGGCGGCCTGCCACGGCGTCCTCGCCCGGCTCGCCCCGGCCGCCCGGGTGATCGACGTGACCCACCTGGTTCCGCCGGCGGACGTCCGCCGGGGTGCGGCGGTGCTCGCGCAGGCCGTGCCGTACCTCCCGGAGGGGGTGCACGTGGCGGTGGTCGACCCGGGCGTCGGCACCAGCCGCCGGGGAATCGGCCTCGCCAGCCCGGGCGGGCTGCTCGTCGGGCCGGACAACGGGCTGCTGCTCGACGCCGCCACGGCGCTCGGCGGGATCACGGCCGCGGTCGAGCTGACCAACCCGGCGTGGCTGACACCTACGGTCTCCCGCACCTTCCACGGCCGGGACGTCTTCGCGCCGGTCGCGGCCCGGCTCGCGCTCGGCGTACCGCTCGCCGAGGCCGGCCCGGCAGTGGATCCGGCGGCGCTGGTCCGCCTGCCCACGCCGGTGGTCCGCCGCACCGACGACGGGTTCGCCGCCGAGGTGCTCACCGTGGACCACTTCGGCAACGTCCAGCTCGCCGCCCCGGCCGGCCTCCTCGACGGGCTTCCGGAACAGGTCCGGGTGGCCGGCCGGACGGCGGTGCGCGGGCGCACCTTCGGCGACGCCGCCGTTGGGGAACTGGTGGTGTACCCGGACTCCGCCGGCCTGGTCGCCGTCGCGGTCAACACCGGCCGGGCGGTCGACCGGCTCGGCGTACGCCCGGGGGAGGTCGTGCCGGTCGACGGCTCCTGAGCGCGCACCGCCGGCCGAACGGCGACGTCGTCCGCGGATCCGGCGGCGGGTCGCCAGGAGATCCGGGGGAGCTCGGGAGAGAGGATGGACAGGTGCCCGAAGGCGACACCGTCTGGAACACCGCCCGCGTCCTCCAGCGCGCCCTGGCCGGCTCCCGGCTCACCGGCTCGGACTTCCGGGTACCGCAGCTCGCGGCGACCGACCTGGCCGGCTGGACCGTGCGCGAATCGGCCAGCCGGGGCAAGCACCTGCTGCTCCGGCTCACCGCCCCGCCCGAGGCCGCCGGGCCGCCGGCCGGGGCGGCCGCCGCCCGCCCCGACGCGGCCGGGCGGGACTGGACGCTGCACTCGCACCTGCGGATGGACGGCGCCTGGCGGGCGTACGCCCCGGGCGAGCGCTGGGCCGGACGTCCCGCGCACCTGATCCGGGTGGTGCTCCGCTCCCCCGGCGCGGTCGCGGTCGGCTACCACCTGCACGAGCTGGCGCTGATCCCGACCGCCGAGGAGGAGTCGCTGGTCGGCCACCTCGGGCCGGACCTGCTCGGCCCGGACTGGGACCCGGACGAGGCGGTCCGCCGGCTCGCCGCCCACCCGGACCAGACCATCGGCGAGGCGCTGCTGGACCAGCGCAACCTGGCCGGCGTGGGCAATCTCTACAAGTGCGAGGTGCTCTTCCTGCGCGGGATCTCCCCGTGGACGCCGGTCCGCGCGGTGCCCGACCTGGCCGGCACCGTCGCCCTCGCGCACCGGCTGCTGGCCGCCAACCGGGGCCGCTGGACGCAGAGCACCACCGGCTCGCTGCACCGGGGGCAGACCAGCTACGTGTACGGCCGCCAGGCCCAGCCCTGCCGGCGCTGCGGCACCGCCGTTCGCAAGGAGGAACTGGGCGACCGGGTCACCTACTGGTGCCCGGCCTGCCAGCCGGAGCGCCGCTGACAGCGGGCCGGTCCGTGGAACTTCCACGAACCGGCAAGATCCCCCCAAGATACGGACGATTGGGTACTTCCCTCCCGCCGGCCGGCGTCGCATGCTGCGGTGGAGTGCTCGCTGATCGTCAGCAGCGCGCACGCCCGCAACCCCGGGGGGTGGCGGCCGGCGCGCGCCGATCCCGGGGGGAGCCATGGCCCTGTTCCGCAGATTCCGGCCGGGCTGGGCGGACCGTGCCGCCCGGACCACCGAGGACCACGCGCCGACCGTGCCCGTCGCCCGGACGGCCGAGGAGGCGGCCGGGCCGGTGCCCACCAGCCTCGACCCGGCGGCCGTGCCGCGCTGCTTCGGCCCGGTGCCGAACTTCGCCGGGTCACCGCTGCCGGCGCCGGACCCGGACGGCCATCCGGTGCCCGGCACCGGCATCCGCAAGTTCGTCGACGCGCTGCCGCTGCCCGGCCCACTCCCCACCCCCGGGCTCGGCGCCCGGCTGCCGGTGGCCGTGCCCGACATCATCACCTGGCCGGGCTGCGACTACTACGAGATCGGCCTGCAGGAGTACACCCAGCGGCTGCACCGGGACCTGCCGGCCACCCGGCTGCGCGGCTACCGCCAGCTCAACCTCGGCACCGGCCCCGCCGGGCACAACACGGTCAGCCCCCCGGACCGGCCGTGGTACCTCGGGCCGGTGATCATGGCCCGGCGGGGGCGACCGGTCCGGGTCAAGTTCATCAACCAGCTCCCCACCGGACGGGCCGGCGAACTCTTCCTGCCGGTCGACGAGACCCTCGACGGCGCCGGCATCGGACCGCTGGACGGCCCGGCGCCGTACCCGCAGAACCGGGCGGTGCCGCACCTGGCCGGGGCACAGACCGCCTGGATCAGCGCCGGCAATCCGTGGCAGTGGGTCACCCCGGCGGGCGAGATCACCCCGTACCCGGTCGGGGTGGGGGTGACGCCGGTGCCGGACATGCCGCCGCCGGGCGCCGGGGCCACCACGCTCTACTTCCCGAACGACCAGAGCGGGCGGCTGATGTGGCTGCACGACAACACCCTCGGCCTGTCCCGGCTCACCGTCTACGCCGGGCAGCTCGCGCTCTATCTGCTGACCGATCCGGCCGAGGAGCGGCTGGTCGAGGACGCGGTGCTGCCGGCCGACCAGCTCCCGCTGGTGATCCAGGACAAGACCTTCGTGCCGGACGACGCCCAGCTCGCCGCACAGGACCCGACCTGGGACCGGGACCGCTGGGGCGCCAAGGGCAACCTCTGGCACCCGCACGTCTACCAGCCCCGGCAGAACCCCTACCGGAGCACCGGCGGCAACCCCACCGGCCGCTGGGACTACGGCCCGTGGACGCACGACCCGGACGGCGGCGCCAGCCCCTGGGTGGCCCCGGTGCCGAACCCGCACCACGACCCGGTCACCGAGCCGGACGAGCCGCCGCTCGCGCCGGGCGTACCGCACCCGTCGGCGGTGCCCGCGGCGTACGGGGACACCCCGCTGGTCAACGGGGTGGCCTACCCGTACCTGGAGGTGGAGCCGCGGGCGTACCGGTTCCGGATCCTCAACGCCTGCGCGGACCGCAGCCTCAACCTCCAGCTCTACCGGGCCTGCTCGGACGAACCGATGTGGACCACGGACGGCGCCGCCGGCGAGCCGGAGGCCGGCGAGGTGCCGATGGTCGAGGCGGTACGCGCGGCCGGGCGGCCGGCGTACTGGCCCACCGACGGGCGCGAGGGCGGGGTGCCCGACCCGCGCGCCGCCGGCCCGGACCTGATCCAGATCGGCAACGAGGCCGGCCTGCTGCCCGCCCCGGTGGTGCTGGTCAACCGCCCGATCGGCTTCCGGTACGACCGGCAGGACCCGGCCGTGCTCAACGTGGACGGGCAGACCCTGCTGCTCGCCCCCGGGGAACGGGCCGACGTCGTGGTGGACTTCGCCACCGTCCCCCCGGGCAGCAACCTGATCCTCTACAACGACTGCCCGGCCCCGCTGCCCCGGCTCGACCCCCGCTACGACCACCACACCGACGCCCCGGACCGCACCGCGACCGGCGGGCTGCCCCCCGCCCGGCCCGGGTACGGCCCGAACACCCGAACCCTGCTCCAGTTCCGGGTGGCCGGCACCCCGGCCGCGCCGTACGACCGGGACCGGCTGGCCGCCCGCCTCCCCGGCGCCTACGCGGAGAGCCAGCGGCCGCCGATCGTGCCGCAGCCGGCGTACGACGCGGCGTTCGGCACCCGTACGCCCCGGGAGACCCTGGTGCCGGCCCACGCCACCTCGGTCACCTTCACCCCGGCCGGGGCGGTCGCCCCGGTGACCCTGCCGCTCGCCGTCAAGTCGGTGGGCCAGGTCTTCGAGCCCCGGCACGGCCGGGCGGTGGGCCGGCTCGGCGTCGGTCACCCGCTCGCCGGGCCGATCACCCCGGGCACCCTGCCGCTCGGGCCGGTCGACCCGGCCACCGAGGTGCTGTACGTGGCCGACCCCACCGCGCCGGTCGGCGGGCCCACCGACGGCACCCAGCTCTGGCGGATCGTGGGGGACGCGCCGACCACCCACCCCGTCCACGTCGAGGGCTGCGACCTGCAGCTGGTCAACCGGGTCGGCTGGGACGGCGCGATCCGCCCGCCTGACCCCGGCGAGCTGGGCTGGAAGGAGACCGTCCGGGTGAACCCGCGGGAGGACCTGATCGTGGCGCTGCGCCCGATCCCGCCCAGCCTGCCCTTCAAGATCGGCGACAGCGTCCGCCTGCTCGACCCGGCCCGGCCGGCCGGCGTACGGCTCGACGCCAGCCCGGTCAGCCCGGTCGACGGGCGGCCGGCGACGGTGGTCAACCAGCTGGTCAACCTGGGCTGGGAGTACCGCTGGCAGACCCGGGCGGCGGGGCTGCGCGACCAGGGCATGATCCGGCCGCTGGTGCTCCGCGTCGCGCCCCGGGCGCCGACCGGGCTGACCGCCACCCCGGCGCCCGGCTCGGCCACCGCGCTGCCGGCCATCGCGCTGGCCTGGACGGGCAACGGCAGCCGCCCGCCGGCCACCAGCCACCTGCTGCAACGGGCCACCGACGCCGGCTTCACCAGCGGACTCACCGAGATCACCGTGGCGGCCACCGCCACCCGGTACACCGATGCGACGGTGATCCCCGGGATCACCTACCACTACCGGATCCGGGCGGAGAACGCGGTGAGCTGCTCGGCCTGGTCGAACAGCATCCCCGCCGCGGTGCGGCTCACCGCCCCGGCGAAGCTGACCGCCGCGGTGCCGCCGGCCGCGCCGCTGCGGGTCGCGCTGCGCTGGGCGAACCGCTCGTTCGCCACCGGGGTGGACGTGCAGCGGGCGACCAACCCGACGTTCACCAGCGGCCCGGGGACCACCGCCGTCACGGTCGGCGACGCCCACGTCGACCCGGCGGTCGCCCCGGACACCACGTACTACTACCGGGTACGCACCACGTACCTGGGCGCGGCCTCAGCCTGGTCCACAGTGGCCACGGTGACCACCCCGCCCCAGCCGGGGGTCCCGACGGCGGTCAGCGCCAGCGCGAGCGCGCCCGCGCCGGACACCGCCCTGGTGATCGTGAGCTGGGCGGCCGGGATCCCGACCGGCGCGGGCTCCGGCTTCGTGGTGCAACGGGCGACCGATCCGGGGTTCACCCGGGGGGTGGAGAACTTCACCGTCACCGGCCGGGGATTCACCAACACCGGCCTGGCCCGGGGCGCCACCTACCACTACCGGATCCGCGCGTACAACGTGGTCGGCACCTCCCCCTGGACCGCCCCGATCGCGGTCACCACCCCGCCCTGACGACCGCCGGCGGTTCGGGGGCGGCCCGCGGGAGTCAGGGGGTGTGGAGGGGGGCGTGGGGGGTGCGGAGTTCGGCGAGGGCGGAGGCGACGCCGTGGAGGAGGTCCGTGGCCTCGGTGAGGCGGGCGGCGGCCGGGTGCTCGGTGGTCGGCCGGGCGTCCTCGGCGAGGTAACCGGCGGCGGCCACCACCAGCCGCTCGTACGCGGCCACCCCGCTGTCCAGCTGGGCGGCCAGCGCGCCGTGCGCCTCGGTGAGCGCCGCGCGGGCCTCGGCCGGGGCGAGCCGGAGGGCGCGTTCCACGCTGGCCACCCGGGCGGCGAGCTCGCGCAGGGACCGGTCGGCCTCGTCCGCCTCGCGGACCGCCGGCTCGGCCAGCCCGTCCAGCCGGCCGGCCATCCCGGCCAGGGTCAGCGACGCCCGGTCCAGCCGGGCCCAGGCCTGCGCCGCGCCGGTGCCGCGCAGCGCCAGGCGGGACCGGACCCGGCGTACCTCGGCCAGCACGCCCGGGCCGACGGGGAGCCGTTCCACCGCGGCGACCAGCCGGGCGCGGGAGCGGGCGGCGGCCTCGGCCGGGTCGAGGGCCGGCGGCGCCGGCACGGCGGCGAGGGCCCGCAGGTCGGCCCAGCGCCAGGCGGCCACCGCGATGGCGCTGCCCGCGGCGCCGGCCCAGACCGCGTCCGGCAGACCGAGCCCGGCGTACGGGGTCAGCACCGCTGCCGCCCCGCCGAGCCCGCCGGCCAGGACGCTCCACCGGCGTGCGGAGCGCCGCAGCCGGCGCAGTCGACGGAAGTGTCGCGCCCGCTCGTCCGCCATCGTGCCTCCCCGCGTCTCAGCTGGTGGTGCTCTCCCCGGCGCCGCGCTCCCGACCCAGGCTGGCCCGGATCTCGTCGAGCCGGGCGGCGGCCGCCGGGTCGGCAGCCGGCTGGGGCTGCCCCACGCCGGGCCGCTCCTGACGGCCGGCGAGCTGCTCGCCGGCCATGCTCGACCGGATCTGCTCCAGTCTCGCCGATCCGGCGGAGTCGAGCGTCGCCTTCTGGATCTCCAGCATCCGGCCCTCGACCGAGTTGCCGGCCAGCTCGGCCCGGCCCATCGCGTCGGCGTACCGGCGCTCGATGCGGTCCCGGACCTCGTTCAGCGACGGGGTGCTGCCGGGGGCGGTGAGCGAGGACATCGACTCCAGCGAGCGGGCCACGCTCTCCTGCATCTTGGCCTGCTCCAGCTGGCTGAGCAGCTTGGTGCGCTCGGCCAGCTTCTGCTGGAGGATCATCGAGTTGTTCTCGACCGCCTTGCGCGCCTGGGCCGCCGCGCCGAGCGCCTGGTCGTGCAGGGTCTTGAGGTCCTCGGTGGCCTGCTCGGCGGAGACCAGCTGGGTGGCGAGGAGTTGCGCGGACTGCTCGTACCGGCCCGCCTCGGCCTCGTCACCCCGACCGCGGGCCTGGTCGGCCAGCACCAGCGCCTGCCGGGCGTTCGCCTGGAGCTGCTCGACCTCGGTCATCTGCCGGGACAGCTTCATCTCGAGCTGGCGCTGGTTGCCGATCACCGCGGCCGCCTGCTGGACCAGCGCCTGGTGCTGCCGCTGGGCCTCCTCGATGGCCTGCTGGATCTGCACCTTCGGGTCGGCGTGCTCGTCGAGCTTCGCGCCGAAGAGCGCCATCAGGTATTTCCAACCCTTGACGAACGGGTTCGCCATCTCCGCGTTGCCCCCTCAGTAGCGTCGCGTCGCCTCGACCGGGCCGGGCGGGGTCGACCGGTGGGTCGCGAGCCGTGCCTCCATCGTCTCAGGCGTACGCCGGCGTGGCACCTGGACGACCCTGGTCAACCGTACGCGGCGCTCGCCACCACGAACCACGTCGTGATCCGGGATCAGGCGGCGCAGACCACGTCCCGGTCGGCGGGGCGGACCCGGGTGCTGCGCAGCGTCGCCTTGAGCGGCCCGTCCTGCCGGACCTGGACCGCCACCGACCCGTCGGAGGCGACCTGGCGGACACCCCGGTTGGTCGCCTTGCGGACCGCGGGCGGAGACACCCGGGCCGGCTGGACCGGCTCGTCGGGCACCGGCACCAGCACGTCCGGCATCTGCTCGGCCAGGGCGACCGTGTCGCTGACCTCGCGGAGCAACTCGGACAGGCGGGCGCCGAGCGCGTCGCAGATCGCGGCCAGCAGCTCGCTGGACGGCTCCTTCTGGCCGCGCTCGATCTCGGAGAGGTAGCCGAGGCTCACGTTGGCGGCGGAGGAGACCTCGCGGAGGGTGCGGTGCTGCCCCTGCCGGCGTGCCCGCAGAGCGTCACCGATCACCCGGCGTAGCAGGACCATCGCACCTCCCCCTCACGGGAACACCATCTCCGGCCGACCGTACCGCGCCGGACGCAGTCGGCCGCCCCCGACGCCGGCGTCGGCCGCCGGAGCCTTCCCGCAACCGTACCCGTTGCGGGGCCCGCCGACATCCCGCCCCAGCCCTCGAATTGCGCGGTTCCGGCCACCGGAACCGTGCCGGGCCGGACGGGCGGCGCGCCCGCGGTCGGGCGTGTCGGGACCGGGTTCACCGTCGGCCGGCCCCGGCCGGGTCGGCGGCGTCGAGCGGACCGGTCACGGTCGGGTCCGCCGCCTCGGGCCCCCCGCTCGCGGCCGCGATCCGGTCGGCGAGCAACCGCAGCGCCTCGATCACCGCGGCGCTGCGGATGTGGTCCCGGCCACCGTCCAGGTCCAGCCGGCGGACCGTGGTGCCCTCGGAGCCGGCGGCGGCGACGTACACCAGGCCGACCGGCTTGCCGTCCTGCGGTTCCGGTCCGGCCACGCCGGTGGTGGCCAGGCCCCAGTCGGCGCGGCAGCGGCGGCGGCCGCCCTCGGCGAGCGCGGCGGCCACGTCCGGATCGACCGGCCCGCGCTCCGCGAGCAGGTCCTCGGGTACGCCGGCCAGCTCCGACTTCAGCTCGGTGGCGTAGACCACCAGACCGCCCCGGTAGATGCCGCTCACCCCGGCGATCTCCACGATCGAGTTGGCCAGCGCCCCGCCGGTCAGCGACTCCACCGTCGCCAGGGTCTCGTGCCGTTCGTGCAGGCTGTGCACCACGAAGGCGGCCCGGCTCGCGTCGACCCGCTCGTGCGTCGCGTCCATCCCCATGGTCAACACCCCTTCCCCGGCCGCCCCCGGCCTACTCATCCTTCCAGCCGGAGCTCCGAGCGGGTCGCGTCAGGGGGTGGGGCGGCGCAGCCGGAGGGCCTGGACGATGTAATCGAAACCGGTGACCACGGTGACCACCACCGCCGCCCCCATGATCCACGGGCCGACCACGGCCAGCGCGGCGGGCATCGGCAAGAGGTACCAGGTGATGGCGAGGATCTGGAGGGCTGTCTTGATCTTGCCGCCCCGGCTGGCGGCGATGACGCCGTGCCGGATGACCCAGAACCGCAGTGCGGTGATGCCCAGCTCACGGGCGAGGATCACCGCGGTCACCCACCAGGGCAGCCGGTCGTAGACGGAGAGCAGCACGAGCGCGGCGCCGGTGAGCGCCTTGTCGGCGATCGGATCGGCGACCTTGCCCAGCGCGGTGACCAGCGAGAACCGGCGGGCGATCCAGCCGTCCACCAGGTCGGTGACCGAGGCGACCACGAAGATCAGGCAGGCGGCCAGCTGCCAGCCGGCGTGGATCATCCCGGAGGCGACCACCGTGACGGCGAACACCGGCACCAGCACCAGCCGTACCGCGGTCAGCACGTTCGCCGCGTTGAGCAGGGGTACCCGGGCCGCCACCGTCGACTCCGCCCCGGTCATGTCCGGCACCGCACCACGTGGCTCCCCCGCTCCGTCCGGGCCCGTCGTCACCGTGCCGCGCCGGGCGCCGCCGAGATCATCTCATCCGGCACCGCGACCAGGTCGACACCCTCGGTCGCGGTGACCGTGGCGCGGACCAGATCGCCGGGGCGCAGCGCGGCCAGGTCGACCCCGCCGTCCGCCGGCGCGACCAGGGTGGTCGAACCGTCGACCTCGGGCGCCTGGTGGGCCGCCCGCCCCTCGACCACGCCGTCGGTGACCGAGTCGACCAGCACCTCGACCGTCGAGCCGAGCCGCTCCTCGGCCCGCTGCGAGCAGAGCTCGTCGGCGAGCGCGGCGAGCTTGTCGTACCGCCGCTTGATGGTGGCGGCGCTGACCTTGCCGGGCAGGCCGGCGGCCTCGGTGCCGTCCTCGTCGCTGTAGTCGAACACGCCGATCGCGTCCAGCCGCGCCTCGGTCAGGAACCGGACCAGCTCGTTGACGTCCTGCCGGGTCTCGCCGGGGAAGCCGACGATGAAGTTGCTGCGCGCGCCCGCCTCCGGGGCCAGGGCCCGGGCGGAGGCGAGCAGCTCCAGGAAGCGGTCGGTGGAGCCGAACCGGCGCATCCGGCGCAGCACCGGCTCGCTGGAGTGCTGGAAGGACAGGTCGAAGTACGGTGCCACACCGGGCGTCGTGGCGATCACCTCGACCAGGCCGGGCCGGGTCTCGGCGGGCTGCAGGTAGCTGGCCCGGACCCGGACGATCCCGTCGATGGCGGCGAGCTGCGGCAGCAGCTTCTCCAGCGCGCGAGGGTCACCCAGGTCCTTGCCGTACGAGGTGGAGTTCTCGCTGACCAGCACCAGCTCGCGGACGCCGGTCTTGGCCAGCCACTCCGCCTCGGCGAGCAGCTCGTCCGGCGTACGCGAGACGAACGCCCCACGGAACGCCGGGATGGCGCAGAACGCGCAGCGCCGGTCGCAGCCGCTGGCCAGCTTGAGCGAGGCGACCGGTCCGGTGTCGAGCCGGTGCCGCAGCACCTGCCGCAGGTGCGCCGGGGTGTGCGCGTCGGTCTCGGCGGCCACCCGGGTCGGGGTGCCGTGCCCGGGCAGGGACACCGCCGCCTCCCGCCGCTTCACCGGGGTGAGCGGCAGCAGCTCACGACGGTCCCGCGGGGTGTGCGCGTCGATCGCCTCGCCGGCGACGACCGCGTTCAGCCGCGCGGAGATGTCCGGGTAGTCGTCGAAGCTCAGCACCGCCTGCGCCTCGGGCAGGCTGTCGGCCAGCTCACGGCCGTACCGCTCGGCCATGCAGCCGGCGGCGACCACCTTCGCACCGGTGTCGGCGGCGGCGAGCAGCGTCTGGATCGAGTCCTGCTTGGCCTTCTCCACGAAGCCGCAGGTGTTCACGACCACCACGTCGGCGCCCTCGCCGTCGGTGGTCACCTGCCAGCCGTCGGCGTGCAGCCGGGCGGCCAACTCCTCCGAGTCGACCTCGTTACGGGCACAGCCCAGAGTCAGCAGCGCGACCCGACGGCCGTCGGCGTGAGAAGAGGAGGTGGCAGACACCATCCGAGGGTACCGGGCCGCGCCGGGAACCCACGACGGCCGCCCGGGCCGCGTCAGGGGGTGGTCGCGCCCACGCGGGCCAGGCGGTCGAGCAGGAAGACCTCGGTGCCGGCCAGGCCGGTGGAGCAGAAGACCGAGATCTGGTCCGCGGCGGTCCGGCCGGGGACCGCGCCCGCCAGCACCGCGCCCAGCTCGCGCAGCCGACCGGCGTACGGCTCGACGGCGGCCAGCATCGGCGGGGCGTACGCGGCGGCCTGCGCCGGCGAGTCGGTGACCAGCACCTCGGCGGCGTCCAGCAGGTCGGGGCCGAACTCGTGCCGATTGACCTGCTTGAAACCGACGGTGTTGACGTGGGTGCCCGGGGCGAGGTCGGCCGCGTCGAGCACCGGGGTGGTGCTGGTGGTGGCGAGCACCACCACGTCCCGGTGCCGGACCGCCTCGGCGGCCGAGCCGACCGCGCGGGCGGGCACGCCCAGCTCGGCGCGGACCCGGGCGGCGAACGCCTCCCGGCGGGCCGCCGAGCGGCTGTGCACGGTCACCTCGCGCAGCGGGCGGACCGCGGCGGCGGCCCAGACCTGGGTCCACGCCTGCCGACCGGAGCCGACCACGCCGAGGGTGCCCGCGTCCGGGCGGGCCAGGGCGTCGATGGCCACCCCGCCCAGTCCCCCGGTACGCCGGGAGCCCAGTTCCTCGCCGACCGCGATGGCGCGTACCGCACCGGTCCGGGCGTCGTGCAGCACGACCAGTTGCCCGCTCTCCGGGTGCCCGAAGGTGTCGTACGACCGGAAGCCGTACCACTCGCCGACGAGGTGGCCGGCGGTGAGCACCATCCGGCCGCCGCCGAGCGGGGCGGACGCCCGGGGCGGGGCGATCAGCCGGCCCTCGTACGCGGCCAGCAGGGCGTCCCGCATGGCGGCGACGGTGAGCGGGGCGTCCACGGCGGCGGCGACGTCCTCGTCGGCGAAGAGCGCGGTCATGACCACCATCGTGCAACCTGAAGTTCGCGTGAACTCCAGCGATGGTGGCCTTTCTCACCGCGCGGGTCCCCCCGGCGGCGGTGCTAGCCTCGGCATCGGCGGCTCTGCCGCCCCGGACGAGTGGTGGGCGTACCCGGTCAGGCCAAGACGCCCCGTGTGACCGCCCGTCCCGGCCGCCCGGCCGGGCCCACCCCGTCAGAGGTGACCGTCATGGCCTGGATCGTGCTGGTGCTCTCCGGACTGCTGGAGACCGTGTGGGCTATCGCCCTCGACCGCAGCGCCGGCTTCAGCCGCCCCCTCCCCTCCACCGTCTTCGCCGTCTCGCTGGTGGCGAGCATGGCCGGCCTGGCGTACGCGCTGCGCGACATCCCAGTCGGCACCGGTTACGTGGTCTGGGTCGGCATCGGCGCGGTCGGCACCGCGCTGGTCGGCATGCTCGCGCTGCACGAGCCGGCCACCCTCCCCCGGATCGGGTGCCTGTCGCTCGTGGTCGCCGGCGTGGTCGGGCTCAAGGTCTTCCACTGACGGCCCGGAAGCGGCACCGCCGTCCGGTTTGATGGCGGGTGCGTGGCGGGTAGTCAGCCCTCACCCAGCCGAGGGCTCACCCAACGGAGGACACCATGGCCGACATCCACGCCACCGCCCGCCCGCGCAGCAATGCCGCGCGCATCTGCACGATTCTCGCGTTCGTCTTCGCCGTCATCGCGATCTTCTTCCTGCCGCCACTGTTCGGCCTGGTCGGGCTGGTGCTCGGCATCGTCGGCGCGGTGCTCGGCGACAAGCCGCTGGGCTGGTACGCCGCCGCCGCCAGCGTGGTCGGCGCCATCCTCGGCATGATCATCAGCTACGCCATCCTGAACTCCTGACCGCCCGTACGCCCCGAGGGCCCGCCGGCGCTCCGGCAGGGCCCTCGTCGCGGTTCTCTTCCCGGCGGCGCGGTCGGCGCCGCCCGAGGCCTGGCGGCTAGTGCAGGCGCACCGGCGCATTGGCCGGTGGTCGGCCGGCCGGCACCAGGACCAGCGCCACCAGCGCGGCCAGGGCAGCCGCGACCGCGCTGAAGCCGAAGGCGTGCGTGAACCCGGTGGCCACCACGCCACCGGAGGCCAGACTCGCGGCGGCGACCGTGGAGACGACCGCCACGCCGACCGAACCGCCGAGTTCGTGGAAGGTGTTGACGATGCCCGAGGTGAGCCCGGCCGCCCCGGGTGCCACGTCGGCGAGCGCGGTGGTGGTGGCCGCCACGAAGGTTGCCCCCAGCCCGGCCGCGGCGACGCTGATCCCGATGACCACCGACCCGGACGCCGGCCCCAGGGCGGGGAACGCGGCTCCCAGCGCGGCGATCGCGAGTCCCACGGCGGCCGTCGCCCGGGGACCGAGGTGGCCGACCCCGTGGCTGGCCCCGTGGGCGCCGACGATGGTGCCGAGCGCGACCGGCAGGAAGAGCAGCCCGGTGGTCAGCGCGCCGTGTCCGCGCACCTGCTGCAGATAGAACGACCCGAGGAAGAAGCTCGCGATCAACAGCCCGGTCGCCACCAGCATCAGGAACGCACCCGCGGCGACCCGGCGGCGGGCGAGGATGGCGAGGTCCACCAGCGGCGCCCGGACGGCCCGTTCGATCACCACGAAAGCCGCGTAGAGCGCCGCGGCGACCGCAAGCGGGCCGAGAGTGGACCCGGCGGTCCAGCCGTGGTCTCCGGCGTTGATCAGCGCGTAGAGCGCCGCCGCGGTGGCGAGCGTGACGGTGAGCGCCCCGGGCAGGTCCAGCTTCCGATCCGCGCCGCGTGGGCCCGGCCCCGGCACGACGACGGGCAGCAGGGCGAGCACGGCGAGCCCGATCGGCACGTTGACGTAGAAGATCCATTTCCAGCCCGGGCCGGCGGTGAGCAGGCCACCGAGCAGCACACCGACGGCCGCGCCGGTGCCGCCCAGGGCGCCCCAGACGCCCAGCGCCCGGTGCCGTTCCGCGCCGTGGAACAGCGCCGTGACCAGGGAGAGCGCGGCGGGAGAGAGCAGCGCGGCGCCGACGCCCTGACCGATCCGGCCGCCGATGAGCATCGCGGCGTTGACCGACAGCCCCGCCACCAGCGACGACGCGGTGAAGAGCGCCAGGCCGGCGAGGACGGTCCGGCGGGCGTGGAACAGGTCGGCGGCACGCCCACCGAGGAGCATCAGACCGCCGAAGACCAGGGTGTACGCGGCGACGACCCAGGTCAGTGCCGCGCGGTCGAGACCGAGGTCGGTACCGATGCTCGGCAGCGCGATGGTGACCACGGTGACGTCGAGGATGAGCATGAACTGGGCGAGGCTGAGCAGCGCCAGCGCCCGCCACCGGCGCGGGAAGGGCTGGGCCGGCGTGACGGTGTGCGGTGGCGATGTGACGTGGGCGTTCATGTGGTGGCTCCCGTACCGGACGGTGGGCAGGCCGGGCAAGGTCGTCCCGTCCGGCCAGGTAAATTGAACATGCGTGTACGACTTACCGGCTCACGGTAACCTGAACACCGGTGTTCAACAAAGGGGGATGTGATGGACCGGACAACCGACGCCGTCGGGCCGCGGGGCAAGCGCGCGGACGCGCAGCGGAACATCGCCGCGATCCTCGACGCGGCACTGGAGTGCCTGGTCAGGAATCCGGACGCCAACATCGCCGAGATCGCGCGGCGCGCCGGGGTCGGCCGGGTGACGCTCTACGGCCACTTCTCGTCCCGCGAGGACCTCATCGACCAACTGTTCGCCCGCACCCTGGATCGGGCGGACCGGGCGTTGGAGGCGGTGGACCTGACCGGCGACCCCCGGGCAGCCCTCAGCCGCCTCGTCGCATCGAGCTGGCAGATCGTCGACCAGTTCCGGCACCTGCTCGACGCCGCGCAACGGTCACTGCCGCCCGCCCGCATCCGGGCCGCGCACGAGGGGCCGATGCGCCGCATCGCCGGCCTGATCGAGCGTGGCCGGGCCGAGGGCGTGTTCCGCACCGACCTGCCCGCGACCTGGATGGTCGCGCTCGTCCACACCGTGGTGCACGCGGCGGCGGACGAAATCGCCGAGGGGCGCCTCGCCGAACCGGACGCGGCCCGCGTCATCGACGCGACCCTGCAGGCCGCGTACGCGCCACCGGCCGGGTGACCCGACCGGTTACTCCTCGCCGCCGCGGAGGCCCGCCAGGACCTCCTCCAGCTCGTCCGGCTTGACCAGCACGTCGCGGGCCTTGGAGCCCTCGGACGGGCCGACCACGCCCCGGGTCTCCATCAGGTCCATCAGCCGGCCCGCCTTGGCGAAGCCGACCCGCAGCTTGCGCTGGAGCATCGAGGTCGAGCCGAACTGCGAGGTGACCACCAGTTCCACCGCCTGCACCAGCAGGTCCAGGTCGTCGCCGATGTCCTCGTCGATCTTCTTCTTGCTGTCCTGCGCGACGGTCAGCACGTCCGACCGGAACTCCGGCTCGCGCTGGTCCTTGCAGAACTTCACCACGTCGTGGATCTCGCGCTCGGTCACCCAGGCGCCCTGGATCCGGATCGGCTTCGACGCGCCCATCGGCA
This sequence comes from Micromonospora yasonensis, assembly GCF_026013475.1. GTDB lineage: Bacteria > Actinomycetota > Actinomycetes > Mycobacteriales > Micromonosporaceae > Micromonospora > Micromonospora yasonensis. The sequence continues at coordinate 18,097 of NZ_JAPDPH010000048.1, forward strand.
GGAAGAGGCCGTCCCCCCGGCCGAGCAGCTTCTCCGCGCCCGGCTGGTCGAGGATGACCCGCGAGTCGGCCAGCGACGAGGTGGCGAACGCCAGCCGGGACGGCACGTTCGCCTTGATCAGGCCGGTGACCACGTCCACCGAGGGGCGCTGGGTGGCGAGCACCAGGTGGATGCCGGCGGCCCGGGCGAGCTGGGTGATCCGGACGATGGAATCCTCCACGTCGCGCGGCGCGACCATCATCAGGTCGGCCAGTTCGTCCACGATCACCAGCAGGTACGGATACGGCCGCAGCTCCCGCTCGCTGCCCGGCGGGGCCTTGATCTCGCCGTTGCGCACCTTGCGGTTGAAGTCGTCGATGTGCCGGACCCCGTTGGCGGCGAGGTCGTCGTAGCGCATGTCCATCTCGCGGACGACCCACTCCAGCGATTCGGCCGCCTTCTTCGGGTTGGTCACGATCGGCGTGACCAGATGCGGGATGCCCTCGTAGCCGGTCAGCTCGACCCGCTTCGGGTCGACCAGCAGCAGCCGTACCTCGTCCGGCGTCGCTCGGGTCAAGATGGACACGAGCAGGGTGTTCAGGCAGGAGCTCTTGCCGGCGCCGGTGGCCCCGGCGATGAGGATGTGGGGCATCTTCGCGAGGTTGGCCACCACGTAGCCGCCCTCGATGTCCTTGCCGAGCGCCACCACCATCGGGTGGTGGTCGCTGGTGGCCGCCCGCGAGCGGAGCACGTCGCCGAGCGACACGTTCTCCGGGTCGGTGTTGGGGATCTCCACGCCGACCGCGCTCTTGCCCGGGATCGGGCTGAGGATCCGCACGTCCGGCGACTTCACCGCGTACGCGATGTTGCGGGAGAGCTGGGTGATCCGCTCGACCTTGACGCCGGGGCCCAGCTCCACCTCGTAGCGGGTGACGGTCGGGCCGCGGGTGAAGCCGGTGACCGCGGCGTCCACGTCGAACTGCTCGAAGACGCCGGTCAGCGCGGCGATCACCTCGTCGTTGGCCTTGCTCCGGGTCTTCGGCGCGGCGCCGCTGCCCAGCATGTTGGCCGGCGGCAGGGTGTAGTCGCCGGCGAGCCCGGTGAGCGCGAGTTGCTCGGCCCGGGTGGGCAGCGGCGAGTGCTCCGGCGGCTCGGCCGGCTTGCGGCTCGCCGGCACCTTGCCGCGCGGCTTGCGCGGCAGCACGAGGGTGTCCTGCAGGTCGACCCCGTCGAGGTCGTCGTCCAGCTCCTCGGGGTCCAGCGGCGGGGGCAGGCGCTTGGCCGGCCGCTTCCGGGCCGGCTTCGGCGCCGCCTCCGCGGTCTCGGCGTCCTCGGTGCTCGGCGGCGCGACCAGGCTGCCGGCGAGCAGCCCGAGCCGCTCCGGGATCTTGTTGATCGGCGTCGCGGTGACCACCAGCAGGCCGAACACCAGCAGCAGGACGAGCAGCGGCACCGCCACCCAGGCGGTCACCGCGGTCGCCAGCAGGTCGCCGACGCCGGCGCCGACCAGGCCGCCCGCGTAGTCGCGCTGCACCGCGTCGACCGGGTCCTGTCCGATGTGCAGCATCGCCGCGGTGGCGAGCAGCATCGAGCCCCAGCCGACCAGGCCCCGACCCCGGTGCGCGGGATCGGCCGGGGTCCGCAGCAGCCGCCAGGCGCCGATCATCAGCAGCACCGGCACCACGATCGCGATCGCGCCGAGGAAGAGCCGGACGGTGTCGGCGAGGCGGGCGCCGACCGGGCCGGCCTTGCCGAACCAGATCGCCACGGCGCTGAGCAGGGCGAGGCCGAACAGCAGCAGCCCGGCACCGTCCCGGCGGTGCTCCGGGTCGAGGTCGCGGGCCGAGGCGGCCTGCCGGCCGGCGGCCCGGACCGCCCAGCCCAGGCCGTGCGCCAGCCCCATCCAGAGGGCACCGACCGCGCGTCCGACGTAGACGGCCGGACCGGGCCGGGCCGCCGGCCGCCGCCGAGGGGCCGCCCTGGTGGCCTTCTTGGCCGGCTGGCGGGCACGGCTGTTCGTGGTACCGCGCGGCGACGCGCCGCGCCGCCGGCTCGCCTGAGAGGTACGGCCCGCCATAGAGTCACCGTAACGGCGGGACCCGGCAGATCGCCGCTTTTCCGGGTCGTGTCCGCGCGTCGCACCACCGACCGCGCCGCCGGGTGTGTTATTCGCCTCAGAAGGGATGCCCCGATGGCGTCGCCGGAGATCGAGGACGGTCCGGACGGCCCCCTGGCCGGACACCCGCAGGCGCTGCGCCCGCTGACGGGAGAGCTGATCGCCGCCGTGCTCGCCGCCCGGGGATACACGGTGGCCGAGGACGCCGACGGCGACCGGGTCGGCCAATGGGAGGAGAGCCTGATCTGGTTCCACCGCCGGGGCGCCGACGGCGAGCTGCTCCAGATCCGCACCGTCGCCGCGCACCGCTTCGGGATCGAGCAGGTGCCCGCCCTGTACGCCTTCTGCAACTCCTGGAACCACGACCGGCTCTGGCCCAAGGCGTTCGTGCACGTCGCCGACGACGGACTGGCCCAGGTCTGCGGCGAGGTGACCACCGACCTCGAACGCGGGGTCACCCCGCACCAGCTCGACCAGCTCATCGAGTGCGGCGTCTCGACCGGCTGCCACCTGGCCGCCGCCGTGGGCGGCCTGCCCGGTGGGGCGGTCCGGTGACCACCTCCCGGGACCGGGGGCTGGCCGACGCCCTCGCCGACGCCCTCGACCTGCCCGACGGCGAGGCCCGCTGCGCCGAGCTGGACCGGATCGCCGCGCGGGCCGACGTGACCGGCGACCCGCGTACCGGACTGGTGGCGCGGTACGCGCTGATCGAGACGTACCTGCACCTGGGCGAGCGGTGGCGGCTGGTGGAGCCGGTGCGCCGCTGTCTGGCCACCCTGGACCGGGCACCCGGGCTGGCCGCGGGCCGCCCCGGCGACGTCGAGCGGCTGCGCCGGCACCAGCGCCAGGCGATCGAGGCGCTCTTCGGCACCCCCCGGATCGGCCTGGACCAGGCCCGGTCCCTGCTCGACGATCTGGCCGACCGGCTGGGTGCCGACGCGGAGCCGGTGGCCGAGCTGCGCTGCCGACTCGCCGACCACCTCGGCGACGAGCCGACCGCCCGGCGGGAGTACGACCGCTGGCGCGCGTCCCTCCCCCACCCGGCCGCCGGCTGCCCCGGCTGCGCCCCGGCCCGCCGGGCCGAGCTGCTGGCCGGCTGGGGCGAGCCGGCCGAGGCGCTGGCCGCGCTGGCGCCGGTACGCGACGGCGAGGTGGACTGCACCGACCAGCCGGAACGGGCGCTGGTCGCCGGGCTGCTGCCGTGGCTGCGTACCGGCGAGGCGGAGCGGGCCGCCCGGGCGCACGTCCGGGCGTACCGCCGGCACCGGCGGGAGCGGGCGGCCTTTCCGCTGCTCGCCGCGCACCTGAGGTTCTGCGCGCTGGGCGGGCACCTGGCGCACGGGCTGGACGTGCTGGCCGAGCAACTGCCCCGGCTGGACCACCCGGCGGACGACCTGTCCGCGATGGAGTTCGCCGCCGCCGGGTCGCTGCTCTGCGCGCTCGCTGTGGAGGCCGGCCTCGGCGAGCGGCGGATCCACCGGCCCGGGCACGGCCCCCGGCCGGCGGCCGAGGTGGACGTGGCCACCCTCGGCGGGCACCTGCAGGCCCTCGCCACCGCCCTCGCGGGCAGCTTCGACGCCCGCAACGGCACCGGGCACCAGTCCGGCCGGATCGCCTCCTGGCTGGCCGAGCGGCCGCTCGCCGACCCGGTGCCGCTGCCCGCCGAGGACGAGGTCGAGGACGGCTCCGACGACGAGCCGGCCGCGCCGGGACCGCCGGGCGAGGAGGAACCGGTCCCGCTGAGCCTGGCGCTGCTCACCGCCGCCCTCGACGACCGGGGTGACGGGTACGCGGTGGAACCGGACGGCACGGTGGTCGGGCGGTGGGGCGCGGCGGTGATCCAGTTCCGCCGGCTCGGGCAGCAGGGCGAGATCCTGCACGCCCGAGCGGTGGCCACCCGCCGGCTGCCGGCCGCCCGCCGGGCCGAGGCGTACGCCTTCTGCAACGCCTGGAACCACGACCGGCTGCTGCCGGCCGCGTACGTGCACGACCCGGGCGACGGGGCGCTGGTGCTGGCCGCGGACGTCACCACCGACCTGGCGCACGGGGTGGCCCCGGCGCAGCTCGTCGTGCTGGTCACCGCCGCGGTGAGCACCGGGGTGGCGTACGCCGAGGCGGTCGCCGCACTGCCCTGACGACGACGCCGGTCCACCGCGAACGGCGGACCGGCGTGCGGAGCTGCCGCGGTCAGACCTCGACGACGGTCGGGACGATCATCGGCCGGCGGCGGTACGCGTCGTTGACCCAGCGGCCGACGGTGCGCCGGACGATCTGCTGGAGCTGGTGCGGGTCGGTGATGCCGTCCGCGGCGGCCCGGTTCAGCGCCTCGGTGACCAGCGGTACGACCGGGTTGAACGCCTCCGGATCCTCGGAGAAGCCCTTCGCGGAGACGGTCGGGCCGCCGACCACCTTGCCGGTGACCGAGTCGACCACCACGGTGGCGGCGATGAAGCCGCCGTCGCCGAGGATCCGCCGCTCGGTGAGCAGCGACTCGCTGACGTCTCCGACGGCGAGGCCGTCGACGTAGACGTACCGGCTCTTCACGTGGCCGACCAGCCTGGCCCGCCCGTCGACCAGGTCGACGACGTCGCCGTCCTCGCAGAGCACCACCCGGTCCGGCGCGACGCCGGACTCGACGCCGAGCCGGGCGTGCGCCCGCAGGTGCCGCCACTCGCCGTGCACCGGCATCAGGTTGCTCGGGCGGGTGACGTTGAGCAGGTAGAGCAGCTCACCGGCGGGGGCATGACCGGAGACGTGCACCTTGGCCACGTCCTTGTGGATCACCGTGGCGCCGGCCCGGGCCAGCCGGTTGATCACCCGGTAGACCGAGGTCTCGTTGCCGGGCACCAGCGAGCTGGCCAGCACCACGGTGTCGCCCGGGGCGATGGTGATGTGCCGGTGGTCGCCGCTGGCCATCCGGCCCAGTGCGCTCATCGGCTCGCCCTGCGAGCCGGTGGACATCAGTACGATCTGCTCGGGCGGCAGCGCGGTGGCCTCGTCCAGCCCGACCACCAGGCCCGGCGGGATGTTGAGCAGGCCGAGGTCGCGGGCGATGCCCATGTTGCGGACCATCGACCGGCCGATCAGCGCCACCTTGCGGCCGTGCTCGACCGCCGAGTCGAAGACCTGCTGCACCCGGTGCACATGCGAGGCGAACGAGGCGACGATGATCCGGCCGCGCGCCTTGGCGAAGATCGAGTCGAGCACCGGGCCGATCTCCCGCTCCGGGGTGACGAAGCCGGGGATCTCGGCGTTGGTGGAGTCCGACAGCAGCAGGTCCACGCCCTCGGCGCCGAGCCGGGCGAACCCGGCCAGGTCGGTGATCCGGCCGTCCAACGGGAGCTGGTCCATCTTGAAGTCGCCGGTGTGCAGCACCAGCCCGGCGCCGGTGCGGATGGCGACCGCGAGCGCGTCCGGGATGGAGTGGTTGACCGCGAAGAACTCGCACTCGAACGGGCCGAGCCGCTCCCGCCGCCCCTCGGCGACGGTCAGCGTGTACGGCTGGATCCGCCGCTCGGCCAGCTTCGCCTCGACCAGGGCCAGGGTGAACTGGGAGCCGACGAGCGGGATGTCCGCCTTGTGGGCGAGCAGGTAGGGCACGGCGCCGATGTGATCCTCGTGGCCGTGGGTCAGCACGATCGCCTGGACGTCGGCGAGCCGGTCCAGGATCGGGCCGAAGTCGGGGAGGATCAGGTCCACGCCCGGCTGCTCGACGTCGGGGAAGAGCACCCCGCAGTCGACGATCAGCAGCTTGCCGTCGTACTCGAAGACGGTCATGTTCCGGCCGATGGCGCCGAGTCCGCCGAGCGGGATGATCCGCAGGCCGCCCTCCTGCAGCGGCGGGGGAAGTTCACCCTCGATGTGCGCCTCGGTCACGCGTCCACCTCATTCTGCGACGCCGTCATCCGGCGTCCGTCGTGTTGTTCGGTCATTCGGGAAGGGGCAGGCCCGCCGCCGCGCAGTCGACGCGCAGCTGGGCCAGTTCGTCCGCGGTGGCGTCCACCAGCGGCGGCCGCACCGGGCCGGCCGGCAGCCCCGCGGCCGCCAGGCCCGCCTTCACCAGGATCACGCCCTGGGTACGGAAGATGCCGGTGTACAGGGGCAGCAGACGCCGGTGCAGCGCGATCGCGGCGCCGGTGTCCCCCGCCTCGTACGCCTCGATCATCTGCCTGGTCTGCGCGCCGGTGAAGTGGGTCGAGGTGCCGACCAGGCCGACCGCGCCGACCGCGAGAGTGGGCAGGGTCAGCGAGTCCTCGCCGCTGTAGTAGGCCAGGTCGCTGCGGCTGAGCACCCAGGAGGTGGCGGTGAGGTCGCCCTTGGCGTCCTTCACCGCGACGATCCGGCCGTGCTCGGCGAGCGTCACCAGGGTCTCGGTGGCGATCGCGGTGCCGGCCCGGTGCGGGATGTCGTACAGCATGATCGGCAGCCCGGTGGCGTCGGCGACCGCGGTGAAGTGACGCAGCAGCCCGCTCTGCGGCGGCTTGTTGTAGTAGGGAGTGACCACCAGCAGGCCGTGCGCGCCGGCCTTCTCCGCCTGCCCGGCCAGCTCGATGGTGTGCCGGGTGTCGTTGGTGCCCACCCCGGCGAGGATCCTGGCCCGGTCACCGACCGCCTCCGCCACGGCGCGGATCAGGGACTCCTTCTCCGCGTCGGTGGTGGTCGGCGACTCGCCGGTGGTGCCGTTGAGCACCAGCGCGTCGTTGCCCTGCTCGTCGACGAGGTGCCGGGCCAGCCGGGCGGCGCCGTCCAGGTCCAGGGACCCGTCGGCGGTGAACGGGGTCACCATCGCCGTGATCAGTCGCCCGAAGGGGCGCGACGCGCCCCGGTCGGGGCCGGCAGGGTGGTCGTGCGTCATGTTCACAACCTAGCGGACGACCACCGGGGCCCCGGTGGCGAAGGGCGCAGGAGTCACTCGGCGTGCGGGCTGGCCGCCACCTCGGTGCCGTCGGGCAGCGTGGAGATCACGAAGTCGGCGAAGACGTTCGGCGCGACCCCCTGGAGCTGCCGGAGGCACTCGATCGCCAGCTCGCGGATCTCCACGTCGGCGTGCTCGGTGGCGCGCATCTTGATGAAGTGCCGCCAGGCCCGGTAGTTGCCGGTGACCACGATCCGGGTCTCGGTGGCGTTGGGCAGCACCGCGCGGGCGGCCTGCCGGGCCTGCTTGCGGCGCAGCGTGGGGTTGGGCTCGTCGGCGAAGCGGGACTCCAGGCCCTCCAGCAGTTCGGTGTACGCCCGGACGGCCGCCTCGGTCGCCTCGACGAACCTCTTGTGCAGCTCCGGGTCGTCGGCGATCACCGACGGCTCGACCATGGCCGCGTCCCGCTCCGGCACGTACCGCTGGGAGAGCTGGGAGTACGAGAAGTGCCGGTGCCGGATCAGCTCGTGGGTGAAGGACCGGGAGACCCCGCTGAAGTAGAAGCTCACCGAGCCGTGCTCCAGCACGGAGAGGTGGCCCACCTCGAGGATGTGCGCCAGGTAACCGGCGTTGGTGGCGGTGGCCGGGTTCGGCTTCTTCCAGCTCTGGTAGCAGGCTCGGCCGGCGAACTCGGCGAGCGCCTGACCGCCCTCGGCGTCGGTCGACCACGGCACGTCGTCCGGGGCCTGGAACTGGGTCCACGCGATCAGCTTGACCTGGGGCTGCACCATCTCCGGCATTCCTGCGACTGTAGTGGCCCCCGCGCCTCCGACGAAACTTGGGCGCGCGGACGTGAACCGGCACACCAGCCGCGAATCCTGGGCACTCCGCCCCGGGCCGCGCGGCAGGTGTCCAAGATCTCGCACCGGCCCGCCCGGGCGGTGCTGTCTGTTCGATCGCCTTTCGAGCTGAGTCGTCTGTGCTGTCACGGGCCGCCGCCGGCGAGGCGCCGGACGCGGGGGGCGGGGCGCACCGGCCGGCCGAGGCGAGTGACGGGCGGCCCGGCCGAGGCACGCCACCGCCGATAGCACGAACGACTCAGCTCATTAGGCGGCCAAGACCCGTCACCGCGCTCAAGCCGGAGTGGTCGACCCGGGGGGCCACGACGAGATGGCGTCCAGGCCCCTCTGGCGGGTGCTTTGGCCCGGCGCGGCCGGGCGCGCCGACGGTGGCGCGGCACCGACGGAGGCAGTGGAACCGGGTCAGACGTACAGCGCGGTGAAGGGGGCCCAGGGCAGGTTGCGAGCCACCGAGAAGGCCAACCAGATCGCCAGGAAGCCGCCGATCACCTTGGGGCTGAGCCGCAGCTCCGGCAGCCGCCAGCCGAACGCCCGGTTCCCGGCCCAGGAGACGAAGAGGTACGCCAGGAAGGGCAGCGAGAAGACGAAGAGGAAGTGGTGCCGGGCGGCGGCCGGCAGGTCGCCGTGCAGCACGTACCAGAGGGCGCGGGTGCCGCCGCAGCCCGGGCAGTCCAGCCCGGTGGTGAGCTTGAGCAGGCAGGTCGGGCGGGCGTCCGGCTCGGCGTGGGTGGGGTCGCTGAGCAGCGCGTACGCCATTCCGACGCCGACGCAGCCGAGCGCCGCGAGGGGCACCGCCCAGCGCGGGGCGCGGGCGTGCAGGCGCAGGACCAGCCGGGTGAACCGGTCCGGCTCGACGGGCTGGTAGGCGACCCCGGCGGGCCAGATCGGCGCTCCGGGGTCGGGGCCGGCCGGTGGGACGGGGACCATCTGCGGGTCGGCCGGGGCGCTGGGCCGGTCAACGCTCGTCACGCGCTCACCGTACACCGGCCACGCCCACCAGCGCGGCGGCCAGCGGGACGGCCAGGTCGCCGGCCTCCGGCGGGGCCACCGCGTCCAGGCCGAGCCAGCCGGCGAGCCGGTAGAGCTCGGCGGCCAGGGCCACCGCGGTCTCCCCCGGATCCGCCCCCGGCTCCAACCAGGCGGCCGGGATCAGCAGCACCCCGGCCTTCCGGTCGGCCTTGAGATCGACCCGGGCGGTGAACCGCTCACCCTGCAGGAACGGCAGCACGTAGTAGCCGTACACCCGCTGGGGGGCGGGAACGTAGATCTCGATGCGGTAGGTGAAGCCGAACAGCCGCTCGGCGCGGGCCCGCTCCCAGACCACCGGGTCGAACGGGCTGACCAGGGTGTTGCCCCGCACCCAGCGGGGCAGCCGGGCCGTGGCGTGCAGGTAGGCCGGCTGCCGCCAGCCCTGGACGGTGACCGGGGTCAGCTCGCCCGCCTCGACCAGCTCGGCGACCGCCCGCCGGGCACCGGCCGCCGGCAGCCGGAAGTAGTCGCGCAGCTCCGGCTCGGCCGCCACGCCGAGCGACCGGGCGGCGATCGCGACCAGGGCGCGGTGGGCGTCGGCCTCGCTCGGGGTGGGCGCGTCGAGCACGGCGGAGGGCAGCACCCGCTCCGGCAGGTCGTAGCGGCGGGCGAAGGAGGGCGTGCGGTCGGCGGCGGTCACCTCGCCGGCCCAGAACAGGTATTCCAGGGCCCGCTTGACGGTCGACCAGTTCCAGCCCCAGTTGCCGGTCTCCCGGGGCGCGTCGTGCTCGATCTCGGCGGCGGTGAGCGGCCCCTGGGCGGCCACCTCGTCGCGGACCCAGGCGACCAGCTCGGGCTGCTCCTGGGCGACCCGGCGCATCCAGCCCCAGGCCTCGTCGCGGGCCCGGGCCATCCGCCAGCGCAGTGCCGGGTGCAGGTCGACCGGGACCAGCGACGCCTCGTGCCCCCAGTATTCGAACAGCTCGCGGGGGCGCCGGTAGGCGGCGGTGTCGAGCAGCGCCGTCGGATAGGGCCCGAGCCGGCTGTAGAGCGGCAGGTAGTGCGCGCGTTGCAGGACGTTGACCGAGTCCATCTGGATCAGCCCGACCCGGTCCAGCACCCGGCGCAGGTGCCGGCGGGTGGGTACGCCGGTGGGCGCCGGGTCGGCGAAGCCCTGGGCGGCGAGCGCGATGCGGCGCGCCTGGGCGAGCGAGAGGGATTCCGGTACGGCCATCGTCGGCGACCCTAATCCACCGGTACGACACGGAACCCGAGGCTGGACCGGCCACCCACCGGGGTATAGAACAGACGAATGCTCACCATTCGCCGGGAGGAGCCGGACGACGCGGAGGCGGTCGCCCGGGTGCACGTGCACAGCTGGCAGGCCGGGTACGCCGGGATCATGCCGGACGAGGTGCTGCGCCGGCTCAACCCGGTTGCCTGGGCGCAGCGCCGTCGCGACCTCGGCACCGCCGACCCGGAACACCCGTTCACCACCCTGCTCGCCGAGGCCGACGGGATGGTCACCGGGTTCGCCACCTTCGGGCCGTACCGGAACAACCAGGACCGGGGCGACCTCGACCCGGCGTACGGCGAGATCCTGGCGATGTACCTGGAGCCGGCGTGGTGGGGCACCGGGACCGGGCGGGCCCTGCTCGGCGCGGCCCGGGCCGGGCTAACCGAGCGGGGTTGGACGGAGTACCGGCTCTGGGTGCTCGCCGACAACGCCCGGGCCCGCCACTTCTACGAGCGGGCCGGCCTGTCACCGGACGGCGAGGAGTCCACCTATCCGGTGCCGCTGTCCGGCGGGCGCGGCCCGGTCCGGCTCCGGGAGCTGCGCTACACCGCCCGGATCGACGGCTGACCCGGGCGGCCCGCCCCGGTCGGCGGGACCGCCGCCGGTCGGCCTGGCCCAACGCCGGATCGGCAGCCCGAGCAGCAGCGCGAGGCTGATCCAGACGTACGCGTTGCTGCCGAGGAAGCCGCCGAGGCCGGTGTAGTTCTCCTCCCAGGCCCAGACGATCCGGCTGATCAGGATGACGTACCCGACGAGCGCGGCGGCCAGCAGGAGGCGGCGCCGGCCGCTACGCGCGGACGCCGCCATGCCGTTGTCGACCAGCAGGATCAGCGCGGGCAGCAGCCAGACCAGGTGGTGCACCCAGGTCACCGGGCTGACCAGGCACATGGTGGCACCGGTCAGCGCCAGGCCGGTGGCCTCGTCGCCGGCGGCGACCGCGGCGCGGGAGCGCCACGCCCAGACGGCCAGGGTGACGAGCACCAGCGCCAGCCAGGCGACGATGCTCGGGTGCTCCGGGTTCAGCCGGGCCACCACGCCGCGCAGCGACTGGTTGGAGACGAAGGCCAGCTCGCCCACCCGGTCGGTGTTCCAGAGCGCCGCGGTCCAGAACTCCCGGGAGGCGTCCGGGAAGAGCGCGCCGGCGAGCAGCGTGGCCCCGGTGGCCGTGCCCATCGCGGTGAACGCGGCCCGCCAGCGCCCGGTGACCAGCAGGTAGACGATGAAGATGCCGGGGGTCAGCTTGATCGCGGTGGCCAGGCCGATGCCGGCCCCGGCCCACCTGCTGCCGGCCGGCAGCAGGCGCAGCAGGTCCACCGCCACCAGGAAGAGCAGCAGCATGTTGACCTGGCCGAAGTTGACCGTCTCCCGCATCGGCTCGAACGCGGCGGCCAGGCAGAGCGCGACCGCGAGGGCGAACCAGCGGGTCCAGCCGGCGCGCCGGGCGATCGGGTCGACCAGCCAGCCGATCACCACCGCGCTGGTCACCACGGAGGCGACCACGCTCACCGTGATCGCCGCCTCCCAGGGCAGGTACGCCATCGGCAGCATGACCAGCGCGGCGAACGGTGGGTAGGTGAAGCCGTACTGGGTGTTGGGCTTGAGGAAGTCGTAGATCTCCCCGCCGTCGTGCACCCACCAGGTCAGCGCGCCGTAGTAGACCCGCAGGTCGAAGAAGCCGTGCCGCACCGCCGCCACGGAGAGGAAGGCGGCCACCGCTGCGGCGAGCACCACCACCGCGACGACCTGCCCGATCGCGCGCCGGGCACCCTGCGCCACCGTCGCCTCCCTCGCCCTGCGTAGGCTCACGTGCCATGGCCCTCGGGTACGTCCGCCCCGCGCGTCCGGAGGACGCTGACGAGATCGCACGCATCCAGCTCGCCACGTGGCGGGTTGCGTACCGCCGGATCCTGCCCCGGCACGTGCTCGACAACCTGGACGAGGCGTATCTCGCCCGGCGGTGGAGCGCGGCGGTGCAGGAGCCGCCCTCGGGCGCGCACCGCGTGCTGGTCGCCGTCGAACAGGCCGAGCAATCCTATCTGGTGGGGTTCGTGGCTTCCGGTCCGGCCGACGCCGAGGCGCTGGCCCCCGGGGAGCCGGACGACGCCCTGGCCGACGGCGTGGCGGCGGTGACCGACCTGCTGGTCGAGCCGCGCTGGGGTCGGCGCGGACACGGCAGCCGGCTGCTCGCCGCCACCGTCGACCTGTGGCGGTCCGACGGCTTCACCCGGGCGGTGGCCTGGGCGTTCGACGGCGACGCGGCGACCCGGAAGTTCCTCACCAGCACGGGCTGGGAGCCGGACGGCGCGGCCCGGGCGCTGGACGTGGACGACATGCTGGTCCCCCAGCTCCGCCTGCATGTCGGGGTCCCCACCGAGGCCGCGCCGCCGGCGTCCGCGTGACCACGGCCGCGGCCGCGGCCACGGCGCGAGGCCGAGGCCGCCGGCCGCCGGTCAGCCCTTGTCCGCCCCCTCGTTGGCGTCCCGGACGAAGTACCGCTGGAAGATCATGAAGAGCACCGCCACCGGGATGGTGGCCAGCAGCGCGGCACCCAGCTTCAGCGGATACTGCGTGCCCTTGCCCAGCGAGCCGCTGACCAGATCGGCCAGCCCCCGGGGCAGGGTGAACAGGCCCGGGTCCTGGACCGCGACCAGGCTGTGCGGGAACTCGTTCCAGGAGCCCTGGAAGGACAGGATGGTCAGGGTGATCAGGGCGGGCTTCGCGGTCGGCAGCACCACCGACCAGAAGGTGCGGAACACCCCGGCCCCGTCGATCCGGGCCGCCTCCTCCACGCTCACCGGCACCGACTCGAAGAACTGCTTCATGATGAACACCCCGGCCGCGTCGGCCAGCAACGGCACCACCAGGCCCGCGTAGCTGTCGTAGAGGCCGAGCTGCTTGAGCACCAGGAACTTGGGGATCAGCAGCACCACGCCGGGCACCGCCATCACCGCGATGACCGCGGCGAAGATCCCGGCCCGACCGCGGAAGCGCAGCCGCGCGAGGGCGTACCCGGCGAGCGAGTCGAAGAACACCCGGCCGAGCGTGACCAGCACCGTGACCAGCAGCGAGTTGCCGAGCCAGAGCGGAAAGTTGGTGCCGGCGAAGATCCGCTCGAAGCCGGCCAGCGTGATCGGGTCGGGCACCGGCGAGAGCGGATTCGCCGCGGCGTCCGGCTCGGTCTTCAACGAGTTCCCGATCTGGATGACGAACGGGTAGAGGAAGACCAACCCGAAGAAGATCAGGACCGCGTACCCCAGGAAGCGGTTGACCAGGGCGCGCGGCCCGCGGTCGGCGCGGCGCGCGACGGGCGACGCCGGCCGGTCGGTCAGCACGGCCATCTCAGGACCTCTCCGGTACGCGTCGCCGCCACCACCGGGCCCGCCGGGGCTCGTCCCGGTCGGCCATCACCCGGCGCTGGAACAGGGTGAGCAGAATGATGATCAGGAACAGCACGAACGAGATCGCCGCGCCGGAGCCGTAGTCGAAGTCCCGGAACGCGGTCCGGTACGACAGGTAGGCCGGGGTGAGCGTGGTCTTGGCCGGATCACCCTGGCTCATCACGTACACCTGGTCGAAGACCTGCCAGGAGCCGATCAGGCCGAGGGTGAGCACCAGGAACATGGTCGGCTTGATCAGCGGCAGGGTGACGTGGCGGAACCGCTGCCACCGGGTCGCGCCGTCCAGGGTGCTCGCCTCGTCGAGCGCCACCGGGACGTTCTGCAGCGCGGCCAGGAACATCAGCATGAAGGTGCCCGAGGTGGTCCAGATCACCAGGCAGATGATCGACATCATCGCGACGCTCGGCCCGGAGAGCCAGTCCCACCAGGTCAGGCCGAGCGGGCCGCCGGAGGTGAGCGCGGCGGGCGGGTCGTCCACGCCGACGGCGCCGAGCAGCAGGTGCAGCACCCCGCGCGAGTCGGCGAACCACTGCGGGCCGTCGATGCCGAAGAACCCGAGCAGGGCGTTGACCGCGCCCGAGTTGGCGAACATGAACAGGAAGACCACGCTGATCGCCACCGAACTGGTGACCGAGGGGAAGTAGAACGCGGTCCGGAAGAAGCCCTTCCCCCTCAGCATCCGGTTGTTCACCACCAGGGCGAGCCCGAGGGCGAGCACGGTCTGCGCCGGCACCACGAGCGCCACGTAGTAGATGTTGTTGCGGATGCTGGTCATGAAGTCGCGCCGGGCCAGCCCGTCCTCGCTGAACAGCCGGGTGTAGTTGTCGCCGCCGACGAACGGGACCTTCCCGGTGAACGGGCTGCCCTGGCCGTTCCAGTCGGTGAGGCTCACCCAGAGCGCCATCAGGATCGGCAGCAGCAGGAAAAGCCCGAGGATCACGAGCACCGGTGCCACGAAGAGCCAGCCGGCGAGGTTCTCGTTGCTCCGGATGCCGCCGCGCCGGCGAGGTGCCGGGTCGGGCCGCCGGGTGGCCCGGGCGGCCAACGCCTCCGTTGCCATCTCCCCTCCCTTCGGTCGGGGGTGTAAGGAAGGGGCCCCTCTTAACACCCGTCTGTTAACAAGGGGCCCCTCCTTTCACCTCAGCCGCCGATCGCCGCCTTGGCGTTCTTGTCGAAGTTGCCCAGCACGGTCTTCGGGTCGGTGTTGGCCAGCTTCTGCAGGCCGGTGTCGAGGTCGCTGAGGACGCTGTCCATCTTCGGGGCGTTCACCGGGCCCTGGGCGTACGCGGCGCCGTCGATGAACGGCTTGTCGTTCGGGAACGCGGCGGTGTACTGGTCCTGCACGGACTGCCGGGAGGGCATCACGCCGAACGCCTTGGCGAAGGTCATCTGCTGGTCGCCGGCGGTCATCGCCTCGACGAACTTGATCGCCTGCTCCTTGAACTTGGACTTGGCGGCGATGCCCCAGCAGTTGGTGAAGGAGAGCGTGCCCTTGCCCTTCGGGCCGGCGGGCAGCTCGACGACCTTGTACTTGACGTTCGGGAAGTCGTTCTGCAGGGCGCCCTTGATCCAGTTGCCCTCGATGGTCATCACGGCCTTGCCCTTGCCGAACGCCTCGCCGGACCAGCCGGCGTCGAGCTGCTTCGGGTAGCGGGCGTAGCCGCTGGTCAGCAGGCTCTTGACGTACTGGAGGGCGGCCAGGTTCTCCGGGGTGTCGGCGGTGGGCTGCTTGCCGTCCTTGCTGAGCAGCCAGCCGCCGTTCTCCACCAGGAACGCGCCGATCCGGTCCCGGGTGTCGCCCAGCGCGAGCGGCACGAGGCCCTTGGCCTTGATCTTCTGGCTGGTGGCGGTGAGCTGGTCCCAGGTGGTGGGAATGTCGGCGTCGGTCAGCCCGGCCTTCGCCCACAGGTCGGTGTTGATCTCCAGGGCGAGCGTGGAGAAGTCCTTGGGCGCGCAGTAGAACTTGCCGTCGTAGGTGAAGGCGGTGCGCAGGCTCTCGTAGAAGTCGTTCGGGTTGCTGATCTTGTCGGCGTACGGCTCCAGCGCGCCGACGCTGGCGTAGTCGGCGAACCGGCTGGCGTCGACGTAGAAGACGTCCGGCGGGGTGCCGCCGGCGAGCGCCTGGCCGAGCTGCTGGGTGAGGTCCTGCGCCGGGGTGACGGTGGCGGTGTTGCCGGTGGCCGAGGCCCACTTGGCGGCGGCGTCCTGCACCGCCTTGGTCTCCGCGTCGCCGGAGGAGCCGATCATGATCTGCAGGCTGGCCGGGCCGCTGGACTGCTTGGTGTCGCCGGCCTTGTCGTCGAAGCCGCCGCCGCAGGCCGCGGTGCCGAACAGGGCGACGGCGGCGAAGCCGGCCACCGCGGCCCGGGTGAGGGTGCGTGGTGTCATCTGATTCTCCTGGTGGGGGATGCGGTTCACGCGGTGTGCCGGAGCACGAGCGTGGGGTCGAGCAGCACGTGAGGGTCGGTGGGGTGGCCGTCGAGCAGGCCGGTGAGCAACTCGACGCAGCGGGCGGCGGCCACGGCCAGCGGTTGGCTGAGGCTGGTCAGCCCGACCGCCGCGGCGACCGGGGTGTCGTCGAAGCCGATGACGGCGACCGGCGTCGCCGCGTCGCGGACGGCCTGGAGCGCGCCGAGGGCGAGCGAGTCGCTGGCACAGACCACCGCGGTCGGCGGTTCGTCCCGGGCGAGCAGGTGGCGCATCTCCCGCTCGCCCTCGGCGATGCCGTCCTCGGTCGCCCGGTCCGGTGCGGCGCCGTCGAGGCCGGCCGCCGCCAGAGTGGTACGCCAGCCCGTGCGCCGGTCGTCGCCGACCCCCGAGCCCGCCGGCCAGCCGAGGAAGGCGATCCGGCGGTGGCCGGTGTCGAGGAGCCGCCGGGTGGCCTGCGCGGTGCCGGCGGCGCCGTCGACGTCGACCCAGGGGTGCGCCTCGGGGGCGTCCCAGGGTCGACCGAAGGTCACGAAGGGCACCTCCCGCTCGGCGAGCCACGCGGTGCGTGGGTCGCCGTGCTTGGTGCCGGTGAGCACGAACGCGTCCAGGTCGTACGCGCCGAGCAGGTCGTCGTAGGTGGCGATCTCGTGGTCGTCGCCACGGGCGGTGTAGAGCAGGACCCGGTAGCCGGCGGCGTCGGCGGTCTCGGTGAGGCCGTGCAGGAAGCGGTCGAGCACCGAGCCGTTGATCCCGTCGCGGGTGGGCTCGATGCGGACCGCGATGAGCCGGGACCGGCCGGTACGCATCTGCCGGGCGGCCTGGTTGGCCCGGTAGCCGAGCGCGGCGATCGCCTCCTGCACCCGGCGCCGGGTCTCCTCGCGGACAATGTGCGGCGCGTTGAGCACGTTGGAGACCGTCTGCCGGCTCACCTGGGCATGCCGGGCCACCGTTGCGATGGTCACCTTTTCAGCCACTAAATCCCTCTCACCTCCTTGAACGATCCAAGACCGGTACGGCAGGATTAGATCGTTCAAGTTGCTGGAATGTTTCGCACTTTGCACTGGGCCGGCGGCATCTGTCAAGACGTCCCGGCCACCGATCAGCACCGGGAGTTCCCTCTTGTTCGAACGCCACCTGCAACCCCTGCTGCACGACCTGGTCGGGGTGGTGCACGCCCCCACCACCGCGCTGGGCGACGCGGCGGGTCAGATCCGGCCGAGCGGCGTCCAGGGCGTCTTCCACGCCGACGCCCGCGTGCTCTCCCGCGCCGAGCTGCGTGTCGACGACCGGGAACCGGAGGCGCTGACCCGCGGGACGGCCGGACCGCACGGCGCCCGCTTCGTCAGCCTGGCCCGCTGGCTCGGCGACCCGACCCCTGACCCGACCGTCCGGATCGACCGCAGCCGGGAGGCCGGCCCGCACCACGTGACCGAGGAGATCCTCGTCTCCTCCACCGCCTCGGCCCCGGTCCACGCCACGGTCAGCATCGACCTCGGCTGCGACCTGGCCCCGATCGAGGTGGTCAAGTCCGGCGGAAGCGGCACGCCGCTGGAGGCGAAGGCCGGCGAGCCCGGCCGGCTCCAGTGGGCCGGCGACGACGTCACCGTGACGGTGACCGGCGCGGACGCCACCGTGGACGCCGCCGGCGAGCGGGCCACCGCACCCCGGTTGAGCTGGCTGGTCACCCTCGCCCCCGGCGAGTCGGTGACGCTGCGCTGGCGGCTCGCCGTCGCCGACCCGAAGGCCGTGGTGGCCGCCCCGCCCGCCGGCCCCGGCTGGTCCGTCCCGGCGGTCCGCGCCGACGACCGCCGGCTGGTCCGGCTGCTCGACCGCGCCGTGGCCGACCTGCGTGGCCTGCGGCTGGCCGAGCCCACGCACCCCGGGGACGTCTTCCTCGGCGCGGGGGTGCCGTGGTTCCTCACCCTTTTCGGCCGGGACAGCCTCTGGGCCGCCCGGATGATGCTGCCGCTCGGCACCGACCTGGCCGCCGGCACGCTCCGGGTCCTCGCCCGCCGGCAGGGCACCCGCGTCGACCCGGCCACCGGCGAGGCGCCCGGCAAGATCCTGCACGAGCTGCGCCGGCACGAGTTCACCCTGGCCGACGGGGGGCTGCGGCTGCCGCCTGCGTACTACGGCACGGTGGACGCCACCATGCTCTGGGTGAGCCTGCTGCACGACGCCTGGCGCTGGGGGCTCCCCGCCGAGCAGGTCGAGCCCCTGCTGCCGCACCTGGAGGCCGCGCTCGGCTGGCTGGGCGAGCACGCGGATGCCGACGGCGACGGCTTCGTCGAGTACGTCGACACCACCGGCCACGGCCTGGCCAACCAGGGCTGGAAGGACTCCGGCGACTCGATCCGCTACCGCGACGGCCGGCTGGCCGAGCCGCCCATCGTGCTGGCCGAAGTGCAGGGGTACGCGTACGAGGCGGCGATGCACGGGGCGGACCTGCTCGACGCCTTCGGCCGCCCGGGCGGCGACCGCTGGCGCGGGTACGCCGATCGGCTCGCCCGCCGGTTCCGCGAGGCGTTCTGGGTCGACGGCCGGTACGGCCCCCAACCGGCTCTGGCGCTGGACCGGGACAAGCGCCCGGTCGACTCGCTGACCAGCAACATCGGCCACCTGCTCGGCACCGGGCTGCTGTCGGACGCCGAGTCGGCACAGGTCGCGGCGCTGCTCTCCACCGAGGCCCTGGCCGGCGGTTTCGGGCTGCGCACCATGTCCACCGACGACGCCGGGTTCAGCCCGCTGTCGTACCACTGCGGCTCGATCTGGTCGCACGACACGGCGATCGTGCTCGGCGGGCTGGCCCGGGCCGGGCACCACGACGCCGCGCTCCGCCTCGCCGAGGGCCTGCTCGGCGCCGCCGAGGCGTTCGACTACCGCCTCCCCGAGCTGTTCGGCGGCGACGACCGGAGCCTGCTCGGCCGCCCGGTGCCGTACCCGGCGGCGTGCCACCCGCAGGCCTGGTCCGCGGCGGCCGCGGTGCTGCTGCTCCAGGCCGGCGTCGGGCTCTACCCCGACGTGCCGGGCGGCCGGGTGGAGTTGCGTCCGCTGGCCGGCCCCGACCTGGGCGCCGTGGCGGCGGAGAACCTGCGCATCGCCGACGCCCCGGTGACGGTGACGGTCGACCGCACCGGCCACCCCACGGTCACCGGCCTCCCCACCGGCCTGACCGTGACGCACCCCCGCATCCCCACCCCCCGCCCACCGGCGGACACCCCCTCCACCACGAGTTGACCAAGGAGTTTGCGTCCCCGGCGAGGCCGATTTCTGACGCAAACTCCTTGATCAACGGACCAGGGGGGAGCTTCGGGTGCGTTCGTTGCCGCTTTGGCGGCGACGAACGCACCTGGGGGCGCGGTCAGGTAGCGGTGAGTTCGGCGACCACCTCGTCGTCGTCCATCGCGCCGGTGGGGTGGAAGCCGAGCGAGCGGTAGAGGGCGGCGGCCGAGGTGTTGTCGGGGTGGTAGCTGAGGCGGATCGGCTCACCGGCGGTGGCGAGCCAGTCGGCGAGGGTACGGACGGCCGCCCGGCCCACCCCGCGGTCCTGCTCGGCGGCGTCGATCACCATGCCGCCGATCCAGCGGGAACCGTCGTCGTCCACCCCCCACATGACGTGCCCGACCACCGTCTCGTCCGCGTACACGGCGAGCGAGGTCCACACCTCGGACCGCATGGTCAGCACCAGGTAGCGGGCGGCCAGGGCGGGCACCCAGGCCCGCTGGTCGTCGCGGGGCGCGATGTCCGCCACGGCCCGCCAGTTGTCGTCGTCCACCGGCCGCAGGGTCACCTGGCGACCGGCGCGGTCGCGCATCCCGGAATCGATCACGCGGGTGAGCCTAGGCCCGACCCACCCGCGCGACGACCAGTTTCCGCCGGCCCCTCGGCCGGCCGCCGCGGCGGGTGGTTCAGTCGAGCAGGGCGTCCAGGCCGACGGTGAGGCCCGGCCGGTTGCGTACCGCGCGCACGGCGAGCAGCACGCCGGGCATGAACGAGGCCCGGTCCAGCGAGTCGTGCCGGATGGTCAGGGTCTCGCCGGTGGTGCCGAACAGCACCTCCTGGTGGGCGACCAGGCCGGCCGCCCGGACGGCGTGCACGCGTACCCCGTCGATCTCGGCGCCGCGCGCGCCCGGTACCTCGTCCTTGGTGGCGTCGGGCGCGGGGCCGAGGCCGGCCTCGGCACGAGCCCGGGCGATCAGCCGTGCGGTGTGCGTGGCGGTGCCGCTGGGGGCGTCCAGCTTGCGCGGGTGGTGCTGCTCGATGATCTCGACGGACTCGAAGTGCCGGGCCGCCTTCGCGGCGAACTGCATCATCAGCACCGCGCCGATGCCGAAGTTGGGCGCGATCACCACGCCCACCCCGGGCTTGCGCTCCAGCCAGCCGCGCACCTGGTCGAGGCGCTGCTCGGTGAAGCCGGTGGTGCCCACCACCGCGTTGATGCCCTGATCGATGCACCAGCGCAGGTTGTCCAGGACGACGTCGGGGGTGGTGAAGTCGACGACCACCTCGGCGCCCGCCTCGGCGGCGTTGGCGAGCGGGTCACCCTGGTCGACCATCGCCACCAGGTCCAGGTCGGCGGCCGCGTCGACCGCCTTGCAGACCTCCATGCCCATCCGGCCGCGGGCCCCCAGCACGCCGACCCGGATCGGCTCGGCCGGGTTCTTCTCCTGCTCGTCAGTCACGGGGCACAACCTATCCCAATCGGGACGCCCACCCCGCCGGACCTCCGGCCGTCCCATCCGGCGAGCACGCT
>NZ_JAPDPH010000480.1 GCF_026013475.1 Micromonospora yasonensis
ACGCGAGGTAGTCGTCGGCGGTCGAGACGAGCCCGCCGCCACCTCCTTCGAACGCTGGCGGCCGGCTCCACCGCCCGTCGGGGCCGTCTTCGACGACCGGCTCGCCGGTGGCGGCAGTGTCGCGCTCGTACGCCGTCGCCAACCGGCCGATGTTCTCGCCACCCACGCTGAAGGCGGTGTCCTTCATCCCGAGCGGATCGCAGATCCGCTCGCGCAAGGCATCCCCGAAAGACATGCCAGTGGCCCGGGCGATGAGCACGCCCGTCACGTCGGCGGCGGTGTCGTACATCCAGCGCTCACCTGGCTGGTGGACGAGCGGAAGCGCGCCGAGCCGGCGCATCGACTCGTCCATCGGCGGCTCGCCGAGTCCGTTCAGCGCGTCCGAGATCGGGACGGTTCCCGGCTCGGCAGGGACCATGCCGGTGCCGAGGGTGAAGGTCAGCAGATCCCGCAGCGTTATCGGGCGTTTCGCCGGGACGGTGTCTTCCAGTGGCCCGTGGGGATCGGCGAGCACGGTCATGTCCGCCAGCTCCGG
>NZ_JAPDPH010000481.1 GCF_026013475.1 Micromonospora yasonensis
CTGGTAGGTGAGGGTGGCGGCGATTTCCCGGAAGTCGTCGGCGATGGTGGTCATGTGGGGTGAGTGGAAGGCGTGGCTGACCTGGAGTGCGGTGGCTTTGCGGCCGCGTTCCCGCCATTGGCCGGCCAGTTGGTGGCAGGTGTCGTGGTCGCCGCTGATGACCACGGTGTGTGGGGTGTTGATGGCGGCGATCGAGATTCCGGCCTGGCCGGCGATGAGGGTTTCGGCTTCGTCGCGGTTGGCCTGCAAAGCGATCATGGCGCCGGGGGTGGTGATGCTGTTCATGAGTCGGGCGCGGGCGGTGACGAGTTGGGCGGCGTCGGTGAGGGTGAGTACGCCGGCGAGGTGGGCGGCGCTGATTTCGCCGAGGGAGTGTCCGGTGAGGTAGTCGGCTTTGATTCCGAGTTGGGTGGTGGCGATGCGGTGTAGGGCGAGGTGGAGGGCGAAGAGGGCGGGTTGGGTGTAGGCGGTGGTGTCCAGCAGGGCGGCGAGGTCGCTGCCGGGTTGGGCGAACACGACGTC
>NZ_JAPDPH010000482.1 GCF_026013475.1 Micromonospora yasonensis
TCAGTTGAAGCAGCCCTCGACGGTGCCGCCGCAGTTGGTGGGGTCGTTGTCGGTGATGGTGGTCTTCTCGTCGAGCTTGACCGTGCCGTCGTTGTTGAAGACGCCGCCGGCGACGCGGTGGGTCTTGGACGAGTCGGTGGCGGTGTTCTTGGTGACGCGGGTCTTGGTCAGGGTGACCGTGCCCTCGTTGTTGAAGATGCCGCCGCCGTTCTGGGCGGTGTTGTTCTTGATCTCGGTGTCCCGGACGGTGAGGGTGGCGTTGTCTTCCTTGTCCTTGCCGTCGGGCTTCTGCAGGAAGCCTTCCTTGATCTCGACGTCGGGGTCGCCGTTGAAGATGCCGCCGCCGAAGCGTCCGGCGGTGTTGTCGAGGATGGCGCTGTCGGAGATGGTGGCGGTGGCCTCCTGCTCCTTCTGCTCCTCCTTCTTCTCGCCGTACGGGGCTTCCTTCTTCTTCTCCCCGCCGGTGTTGACGACGCCGCCGCCGTCCTTCTCCGCGTGGTTCTTGGCCACGAGGACCTT
>NZ_JAPDPH010000483.1 GCF_026013475.1 Micromonospora yasonensis
CCGCACCGGGTTTGATGGAGACATCGAAACCTGGGAGGAACACCAGCGATGCCCGCACCGAAGAAGTACAACGATGAGCTGCGTGAGCGTGCGACTCGGTTGGCGATCGAGGCCCGCCGGGATCCGGCGTCCGCGGTCGGAGCGATCCGGCGGATCGCCGGTCAGCTCGGGGTTCATCCGGAGGCGTTGCGCACGTGGGTGAAGAAGGCCGAGACCGACGCCGGTGAGCGGCCGGGCACCGCCAGCAGCGACGCCGAACGCCTCGCCGCCCTGGAGCGGGAGGTGCGTGAGCTGCGGCGGGCGAACCAGATCCTGAAGTCCGCAGCGAGTTTCTTCGCGGCGGAGCTGGACCGTCCGTCGCGATGAAGGTCGACTTCGTCGACTCCCAGAAGGCCGAACATGGTGTCCAGCCGGTCCTGCAGGCGCTGCAAGACACGCCGGCACAGATCGCACCGTCGACCTACTACGCCGCCAAGACCCGCCC
>NZ_JAPDPH010000484.1 GCF_026013475.1 Micromonospora yasonensis
TCGGGTGCGCTGCCGGCCGGGCTGTCCCTGAACAGGGACACCGGTGCGATCACCGGTATCCCGACCGCGGAGGGCGCCAGCAAGTTCACCATCACCGCCCGCAACGGCGGGGTCGTTCCGGACGCGTCGATCAGCTACGACATGAAGGTGACTCCGTTCCTGGCACCGCCGCAGATCACCCTCACCGCCGCCGTCGAGCGCGGCACGCTGGCCCGGGGCGGATCCGTCGGCGTCTCAGTCTCCCTGCGCAATGACAGCCCTCAGCCGGTGTCGGGTGTGGTGTCACTGGCCGGTCCTGACTCGGTGGATGTCGACCCGGCCTCGGTGGAGTTCTCCGGGCTCGAATCCGGCAAGGCGGTGACCCGGTCGTTCCGGGTCAGCGCCAAACCTGATGCCGCGCTGGGCGAGGCCGTGCTGACGGCCTCTGCCCACGTGACCGGAGTACCGGTGACGCCGGTCCAGATTCCGCTGACGAT
>NZ_JAPDPH010000485.1 GCF_026013475.1 Micromonospora yasonensis
GGCTCGACCACGGTGAACGACACCTGCTGCGCCGACGACGTGTTGCCAGCCTTGTCGGTCGCCCGGTAGCCGACCGTGTGCTGGCCGGCCTGGTTGACGGTCAATGGCGCGGAGTACGTCGCGTAGGCGCCGCCGTCGAGCGAGTACTCGACCTTGGCCACCCCGGACTCGGTGTCCGTGGCCGACAGGGTGACCGTGGCACTGCCCACGTACGCCCCGTTGGCGTCCTTCTGGCCGGTCACCGCGGCGGTGACGGTCGGCGGCGTGGTGTCCTTCGGCGCGGGTTCGACCACGGTGAACGACACCTGCTGCGCCGACGACGTGTTCCCGGCCTTGTCGGTCGCCCGGTAACTCACCGTGTGCTGACCCGGCTGGTTCACCGCCACCGGCGTGACGTAGACGGCGTAGGGCTGCCCGTCGAGGGAGTACTCGACCCGGTCCACACCCGAACCGCTGTCCGACGC
>NZ_JAPDPH010000486.1 GCF_026013475.1 Micromonospora yasonensis
GTGCCGTAGGCGTTGCCGTCGGTGAACCCGTAGTCGATCCGGGACAGGTAGCTGTCCCGCACGTACGACACGTCCGTAGCGCCCTGGTTGCGTCCGTAGAAGTTGGTGTCCTGCTTGTAGTAGTACGCCATCGCGTTACCGTGCGTGTCGTACACGTAGTCCAGGTTCCACCGGTACGCCATCGTGCACACCGACGACGAGAACCCGGCCGAGTCGTAGCACGGGTCACCCGAGTGCGGCGAATACACCGGCACCGTGTCCACCGACTTGGTTTCCGCCTTGCCCGACGCCCAGCCCGGCAGCCGGTTACGGCCGAACTCGTAGGTGGTGCCGTCGCGCAGCGTCACCCGCCAGTAGTCCGTGTTGTACGTGCCGGACCCGTTGTTCGCGTTCTCGACGTGGGTGACCTTCTCACCGTTGTCCGACTCCGGCTCCCACACCTTCTTCGTCGC
>NZ_JAPDPH010000487.1 GCF_026013475.1 Micromonospora yasonensis
CGTGCGTTCGCTGCGTCTCGTGCACCTCGTACATGTGCCTTGGCGGCTTTGGCGGCGCCCGGGCCGTCCCCCTGCAGCAGTGCGGCAAGGATCCGCCGGTGATCCAGCCTGCTCTTCTGGATTCGGCCCTCCACCTCCAGAGTCGTACGCATGCCGGTCCTGAGCAACTCGTGCAGCACGCTCTGCGTCTGTTCCAACAACCGATTCCCGGCCGCCTGAACGATCCGCAGGTGGAAGGCAGCGTCAAGCCGCTGCAACTCGTCGTAGTCCAGCGGGTCGTGCTCCAGCGCCTGTTCGAGGCTGTCGAAGGCCTCCTGCACCAACGCCAGCGCCTCGGCGTCCTGACGCTCGGCCGCCCAGCGCGCGGCAGGAACCTCGAGGAGTTCGCGCATCGCGAACAACTCGGCCAAGTCATGATCCAACTCGGCCAC
>NZ_JAPDPH010000488.1 GCF_026013475.1 Micromonospora yasonensis
AACGCGGACCCGTCCCGGGTGTACGACAGCAGTGTCCATGGCAATCCGTTCACGCCGGTTTTCAAAGCACACGAAGGCGACCGCGTGAAGTGGCGGGTATTCCAGCTCTCCCAGGAGGAATCTCACGGATTCAGCATCGATCGGTTCCCATGGAAGTCGGAGGCGCGGGATCCGGAGTCGAACATCGTCCAGGCCCAGCACCTCGGCGTGCTCGAGTACTTCGACATGACCCTGGACCTCGGCAACGAGCTGCCGTGGCGGGACTACGTCGACCGAAGACACTACGTGTACGGACTGACCGGAAGCGACGACCGCTTCCTGGGCGCGTGGGGCCAACTGCAGGTGATGGACTGCGACGACCCGTCGGGCAAAGAGAGGTGGGAGGTGAAGAAACTGGAGGACAGCCCTAATCCCTGCACTGGTTGGG
>NZ_JAPDPH010000489.1 GCF_026013475.1 Micromonospora yasonensis
CGCGGAAGGCGGCCCGGTATTTCGCCGGGGAGACGCGCTGGTGAACCGCTTCCAGTTCGTCGCCGACCACCAGCAGCGCCACGGCGTGAAGCGGTTGTGTCAGATCCTCGGGGTGTCCCGATCCAGCTACTACTACTGGCGCTCGGCCGCCACGACGCGGGCCGCCCGGGAGGCTGCCGACACCGCCCTCGCGGGCCGGATCCGGGCGGTACACGCGGCTCACCACGGCACGTACGGCTCACCACGGCACGTACGGGGCACCACGGATCACCGCCGAGCTGCACGATGCCGGCCTGCAGGTCAACCACAAGCGGGTCGCGCGGGTGATGCGCCGCTTCGGTGTGCAGGGGCTGCGGCTGCGCCGCCGGGTCCGTACGACGGTGCCGGACCCGGCC
>NZ_JAPDPH010000049.1 GCF_026013475.1 Micromonospora yasonensis
CCTCGTGGCGGTTCCAGCTCCCCTTGGACCGAAAGGAGCCGCGACTGACCGACCTGGTGAAACTCGACGGCGTCGACGTCCGCCTGGTGCCCGCGGCGATGCTGTAAGTCGCTTGCCACCCCAAGCAGACGAGGACCTCGGGCGGCGCGAACCTCGCCGTGGTCCTCCCAGATCACAAGCCCTCGGCTTCCCGCGAACGCCGACCATCCTTGGTCGCCCTTCGACGGCCCGGTCACGGCCCAGACGGCCCAGCGACGGCCCCGGAGCGGCCATCGTCGGCAGTCGCACGGTCAGCCCATTGCGGGCGGCTCTCGTAACATGGGCGCGGTGCACGGGTTTGTGAAGCGCCGCGGCGTACCAGAGCCAGGTTCGATTCCCGACGCCCTGGACATGTTCCGTGCCGAGGTGCGCTTTTATCGCGAGATCGCGCCGGTCGTGGGCGTCCGAGTACCTACCTGCCTTTACTCGGAGATGACCCCGGACGGCACGATGCTGGTCCTCGAAGACCTTTCCTCATGGCAAGCGGGAGCCGACCCGATCGCCCACGCCCAGCTGTTGTCGCGCATGCATCGGCAATGGGCCGGGCAGGCTCCGCTGAAGTGGCCGTGGCTGCGCCCGGTAGGTGCAGCCGCTGACTTGGTCGGTGACCTCTTCGACCGGACGATGCCAACCCTGGCAGCACGCCCTGACCTACCCGCCAACCTACGAACGCTCGCTGAGCGACTTGTAGGGCGGGTCCCAAAGGCCGAGCAGGACATCGCCTCGGCCGGCCCGCTCACCCTCGTACACGGTGACGCGTCCGCACGCAACGTCCGCACCGGCCCGAACGGAGAGCTGGCACTTCTCGACTGGGAGGACGTCTCCGCCGCCCCCGGAGTCGCCGACCTTGCCTGGCTCCTGCTGTCCTCCGTCGACCCCTCCCAATGGGCCGTCGTCACCGCCGCCTACGGACCTGCCGAACACCTGACGACGGCTCTACCCGCCGTCGTCGTACAGGGGCTCCTCTGCTTCGCTGACACCGCGGAAGGGTCCGCCGAGGCGCAAGCATGGATCGGTCGGCTAGACGCAGCTGAGCGTCGCCTGGCTTCTTAGGCTTCGCTCCGGTCGGGTCGCTTGGCCTGCCTGCCCGTTCGGCTACCGTGGCCTGGACGCCTCGCTTACAAGCTCTGGGCGCTCCGTCCGGCGGGGTCCGTCGGCGTCATTGGCCTCGGGGCATCGTCCGCCGTAGGTCCTCCCTGGGCGGCTTTGTCCGCGTCGGTTGTTGTCAGTGTTGCTGTTAGGTGCCTTACCCGGCGGGGAGGCGATTGGTCAGCACGGCAGCGGCCTCGGTCAACCACCGCGCCGGGTCCGCCAGCGCCGCCTCGACCGAGCCGGCGAGGTCCACCAGCGACACCGCCGCCGACACCGATCCGGGCACCGGCCCGCCGACCTGCCCGGCGGCCACCCCCACGGGTACGGCGGCGGTTGCGGCCGCCTCCAGCAGCGAGCCGACCACCTTGCCGGTCAGCGACGTTTCGTCGAACCGTCCCTCGCCGGTGAGCAGTACGTCCGCGCCGGTGAGCGCGTCCGCCAGCCCGACCAGTTCGGCGATGGTCGTCGCGCCCGGCACGATCTGCGCGCCCCACAGCGCCGCCAGCCCGTACGCGGTGCCGCCGGCCGCGCCGGCGCCCGGCTCGTCGGGGTTGCCGCCGGCCTGCCCGGCGAGCCGGCGCAGCGCGGCGTCCAGCAGCGTCACGTCCGCTGGCTGCGCGCCTTTCTGCGGCCCGTAGACGGCGGCGGCGCCGGCCGGGCCGGTCAGCGGTGCGGTCACGTCGACCAGTAGCTGCACGCCACCGGGCGGCGTGGGCAGCAGGTCGGTGGCATCGAGGTGGGTCAGGTCGGCCAGGGCGGCGCCGCCGAGTGGCAGGTCCCGGCCGTGGGCGTCGTGCAGCCGCAGCCCGAGGGCGCGCAGGGCCCCGGTGCCGCCGTCGGTGGACGCGGAGCCGCCGAGGCCGATGACGAGGCGGGTGGCGCCGGCGTCGAGGGCGGCCCGGGCGACCGCGCCGAGGCCGTAGGTGTGCGCGCCGAGCGGGTCCGGGGCGGCCATCAGCGGCAGTCCGCTGGACTGGGCGAGTTCCAGCACGGCCGCCCGGTCGGGCAGCAGCAGCCAGGCGGCGGCCACCGGCCGGCCGTCGGGGCCGGGCACGATCACGGTGCGGCGTTCGGCGTCGGGCAGCGCGGCGGCGAAGGCGTCGACCGTGCCTTCGCCGCCGTCGGCCAGGGGGAGCAGGCGTACGTCGTCGCCGGGCCGGTGGGCGAGCCAGCCGCGGGCCAGTGCCCGGGCCGCGTCGTCGGCGGTGATGCTGCCCTTGAACGAGTCCGGTGCGACGACGACGCGCATCAGTCGGCCAGGACGAGGTGGAGATAGCGGTCCTTCATGGTGGCGAGGACCTGGTCGGGGTCGGTGGCCCACACCTCGGCGTTGAAGATCTCCACCTCGGTGTCGCCGGTGTAGCCGGCCTGCTCGACGGCCCGGCGGAACGGCGGGAAGTCGATGTGGCCGTCGCCCATCATGCCGCGTCCGAGCAGCACGTCGGCCGGGAGCGGGGTGAGGAAGTCGCAGACCTGGAAGCTGGCGATCCGGTCGCCGGCCCGGGCGATCTGCCGCCACACGTCCGGGTCCCACCAGATGTGGAAGGTGTCGACCACGACGCCCACCTGCGCGACCGGGAACGGTTCGGCGAGGTCGAGCGCCTGCCCGAGGGTGGACAGGACGGCCCGGTCGGCGCAGTACATCGGGTGCAGCGGCTCCAGCGCGAGCCGGACGCCGCGCTCGCCCGCGTACGGGGCCAGGCCGGCGAGGGCGTCGGCGACGCGCTGCCGGGCGCCTGCCAGGTCGCGGGATCCGGGCGGCAGCCCGCCGACGACCATGACCAGGCAGTCGGTGCCCAGGCCGGCGGCCTCGTCGATGGCGCGCCGGTTGTCCTCCAGCGCGGCGCGGCCGGCGTCGCCGCCGGCGGTGAGGAAGCCGCCGCGGCACAGCGACGACACCCGCAGGCCGGCGTCGGCGACGAGCTTCGCGGCGGCCGGCACCCCGATCTCGGCCACCGGCTCGCGCCACAGGCCGATCGCCGGGATGCCGGCCCGGACGCAGCCCTCGACGGCCTCGCGGACCGACCACCGTTGCGTGGTGCGCTGGTTGAGCGACAGCCGCGCCAGCCGCGGGTCCACGGCGGTCATGCGGTCACCCCGGCCACGGACAGGTACCGGCGCATCCGGTCGACGGCCAGGTCGGGGTCGAGCAGCAGGCCGGCGGTGTCGGCGAGGCGGAACGCCTGCACCAGGTGCGGGACGCTGCGGCCGCTGTGCAGCCCGCCGACCATGGTGAAGCCGGGCTGGAAGCCGTTGAGCCAGGACAGGAACGCGATGCCGGTCTTGTAGTACTGGGTCGGCGGGGCGAAGACGTGCCGGGACAGCGGCACGGTGGGGTCCAGGACGTCCCGGAAGCCCGCGGTGTCGCCGGCGTCGAGGCGTTGCAGGGCCGCCGAGGCGGCGGGGGCGATGGCCGCGAATGCGCCGAGCAGGGCGTGGCTGAACTGCCGGCCGTCGCCGGCGATCAGCTCGGGGTAGTGGTAATCGTCGCCGGTGTAGACCTTGACGGTGGCCGGCAGCAGTTCGCGCAGCCGGACCTCCCGTTCGGCGTCCAGCAGCGACACCTTGACCCCGTCGATGACGTCGGCGTGGGCGTGGATCAGCGCCACGAACGTCTTGGTCGCCTCGTCGAGGTCGGCCGATCCCCAGTAGCCGGCCAGGGCCGGGTCGAACATGTCGCCGAGCCAGTGCAGCACGACCGGCGTGGTCGTGCCGGACAGCACCTGCTCGTAGACGCGCAGGTAGTCGTCCGGGCCGGTCGCGAGGGCGGCGAGTTGCCGGCTGGCCATCACGACGGCGGTGGCGCCGCAGTCCTGGACGAAGGCGACCTGCTCGGCGTACGCGGTGACGACCTCGTCGAGGGTGTCGGGCAGGCCGGTGAGCTGGTCGGTGGCCGCGCCGGCGACGATCCGGCCGCCGCAGGCGGCGGCCTCGGCGGCGCTGCGGCGGATCAGTTCCCGGGTGGCGGCCCAGTCGAGGCCCATGCCGCGCTGGGCGGTGTCCATGGCCTCGGCGACGCCGAGCCCCCAGGACCAGAGGTTGCGGCGTACGCCGAGGGTGGCGTCCCAGTCCAGCCGGGCGGGCTGGCCGGGGGCGTTGTCGGCGTGCGGGTCGGCGACGACGTGCGCCGCCGCGTACGCGATCCGGCTCGCCGGCGGGCCGGCGGGCCGCTGCCAGCCGGCCGGCTCGCGCAGGGTCAGCGTCTCGGTGCCGCCGCCGGGGGTGGGCAGGGTGATCCGGGCGGTCACAGCGTGATCTCCTCGATCTCCACCCGGCGTCCCTCCCGGGCCGACTGCAGGCCGGCCTCGGCGAGCTGCACGCCGCGGACGCCGGCCAGGAAGTCCCACGGGAACGGCTCGTCGTCGACGACATGGCGCAGGAACGCCTCCCACTGGACCTTGAACCCGTTGTCGAAGTCCTCGTTGTCGGGCACGGTCTGCCACTGGGCGCGGAAGTCCTCGGTGACCGGCAGGTCCGGGTTCCACACCGGCATCGGGGTGGCGCCGCGGTGCTGGATGCGGCAGTTCCGCAGGCCCGCCACGGCGCTGCCGTGGGTGCCGTCGACCTGGAACTCGACCAGCTCGTCCCGGTACACCCGGACGGCCCAGGAGGAGTTGATCTGCGCGGTGATGCCGCCGGCCAGCTCGAAGATGCCGTACGCGGCGTCGTCGGCGGTGGCCCGGTAGGTCTGGCCGTTCTCGTCGACCCGCTCGGGGATGTGGGTGGCGATGTGCGCGGTCACCGCGGTCACCGGGGCGAAGATCTGCTCCAGCACGTAGTGCCAGTGCGGGAACATGTCCACGACGATGCCGCCGCCGTCCTCGGCGCGGTAGTTCCAGCTCGGCCGCTGGGCGTCCTGCCAGTCGCCCTCGAACACCCAGTAGCCGAACTCGCCGCGTACCGACAGGATCCGGCCGAAGAACCCGCCGTCGACCAGCCGCTTGAGCTTGCGCAGGCCGGGCAGGAACAGCTTGTCCTGCACCACCCCGTTCTTGATGCCCTTGGCGGCGGCGAGCCGGGCCAGCTCCAGCGAGCCGGCCAGCCCTTCGGCGAGGGGTTTCTCGGTGTAGACGTGCTTGCCGGCCTCGATCGCCGCCCGGATCGCCTTCTCCCGCTGCGCGGTGACCTGCGCGTCGAAGTAGATCTGATGGTCGTCCTTGGCGAGCGCGGCGTCCAGGTCCGTCGTGTACGACGTCAGCCCGTGCCGGGCGGCGATCTCGGCGAGCTTGGTCTCGTTACGGCCCACCAGGGTCAGCTCCGGCCAGATGACGCTGCCGTCGCGGGCCGGCAGCCCGCCCTGCTCGCGGATGGCGAGCAGGGAGCGGACGAGGTGCTGGCGGTACCCCATCCGTCCGGTCACCCCGTTGAGGATGATCCCGATAGACGTGCGCTCCACGTGTGTTTCCTTCCCAGTGGTTATTCGGCGGTCGTCGTCGCACCCAGCAGGTCGCGGATGCGTCCCGTGGCGCGCGCGAACGCCGGCTCGGACATCGTCTGGCCGTAGTCACGCTCGACGGGGAGGTCGACGTCGATGACCTCGGCGACGGTGCCGGGTCGAGGGGTCATGACGATCACCCGGTTGGCCAGGTAGACCGCCTCGGCGATGGAGTGGGTGACGAGCAGGACGGTGGTGCCGGTCTCCCGCCAGATCCGCCGCAGCTCGACGTTCATCTGCTCCCGGGTGAGGGCGTCCAGGGCGCCGAACGGCTCGTCCATGAGCAGGACCGGGGGGCGGTGCAGCAACGCGCGGCACAGGGCCACGCGCTGCTGCATCCCGCCGGACAGCTCGTTCGGGTACGCGTCCTCGAAGCCGGTCAGCCCGGTCATCTCGATCAGTTCGTCGACGCGCTGGCGCACCTGCGCCTTGGGCAGGCGCCGCATCTCGGCCTGGAGCAGGATGTTGCGCCGGGCCGTACGCCACTCCAGCAGCGCGGCGCGCTGGAAGACGTACCCGATGTCACGCCGCGGCCCCCGCACGTCCTCGCCGTGCAGGCGGACCTGGCCGGACGAGGGCCGCAGCAGGCCGGACACCAGCTTCAGCAGCGTCGACTTGCCGCAGCCGGAGGCTCCGACGATCGAGACGAACTCGCCCGGCTCGATCCGCAGCGAGACGTCGCGCAGCGCGGTGACATCCTTCTTCTTGGTACGGAAGCGGACCGCGACCTGGTCGATCTCGACCGCGGCGCCCGTGCTGGTGGCGTCGTCGGGCCGCTGCGTGGTGGTGTTGCCGACCGTCATCGGATCATCCCTTCGGCGCGAAACTCGCGTCCCAGTAGGCCGACGGCGACTCCGCCTTGGCGATCACACCCGCGTCGGCGAAGACGGTGATGGTCTTCTGCCAGTCGGCTTCGTCGTTGATGCCCGGGGCCTGGCCCTTGGTGGCGTCGGTGTGCAGCAGCTGCAGCGTGGCGTTGAACTGGTCGGTCAGCACCTTCTCCGACGGCAGCTGCTGGGAGGCGCCCGCCATCGCCGAGACCGCGCCGGCCGCGTCCTTCTCGGCGGCGGCCCAGGCCTCGCTGCTGGCCGCGACCATCCGCTTCACCAGGTCCTGCTTGTTCTTGATGGTGTCGCCCGAGGCGATCAGGCCGTTGCTGTAGAAGGTCAGGCCGTGCTCGGCGAACTTCAGGTAGGAGACCTGCTTGCCGGACTTCTCCTGCATCGTCGGGCCCTGGTCGGTGGCGAAGCCGAGCAGCGCGTCGGTCTTGCCCGACATGACCGCGGCCATCTTGCCGGCCGGGTCGGTGTTCTGCAGGGTCACGTCGCTTGCGGCCAGGCCGTTGGCCTTGAGGAACGCCGGGAAGGTCTTGCTCAGCGCGTCGCCGGCGGTGGAGGCGATGGTCTTGCCCTTGAGGTCGGCGGGGGAGTTGATGTTCTTGTCGCTGAAGAACTGCACCGACGACGGGGTGGTCTGCAGGAAGACGCCGACGCTCTTGACGTCCATGCCCTGCCCGACGGCCGACAGCAGGGCCGGGGTGTCGGCCCAGCCGAAGTCGGTCTGCCCGGCGGCGGTGGCCTGCACGGTCTTCTGCGAGCCCTGCCCGGCCTGGATGGTCAGGTCGATGCCGTGCTTGGCGAAGATGCCCTGCTTCTTGCCGTAGTAGAACGGCGCGTGCTCGCCGTAGGGGTACCAGTTGAGGGTGAGGGTGACCTTGTCCTGGCCCTGGGAGTTCTTGGCCTGCTCGTCGCCGGACGACGAGCCGCAGCCGGCGGTGACGGTCAGTATCAGCGCCGGCACGAGGGTGGCGACGAGGGTACGCAACTTCATGGGACGGGTTCTCCTATTCAGAGCGACGTCGTAGCGGCGTCGGTACGGCGACTCGCGTGCCATGGAAGGACGAGGTACTCGAGCAGTTCCACGGCCACGAACAGGACGACGCCGAGCAGCGACATGATGAGCAGCCCGGCGAACAGCGTCGGGGTGTCGAGGTTGCCGTTGGCCTGCAGGATCACGTAGCCGAGGCCCTCGTTGGCGCCGACGAACTCGCCGACCACGGCGCCGGTGACGGCCATCGTGGCGGCGACCTTCAGGCCGGCGAACAGGTGCGGCAGGGCAGCCGGGAAGCGGATCTTCGTGAACGTCTGCCCCGGGCCCGCGCCCATGGTCGCCGACAGTTGCAGCATCTCCGGGTCGATCGACTTCAGGCCGGTGACCGTGGAGATGACGATCGGGAAGAACGCCATCAGGACCGCGACGACGACCTTCGGGGTGAGCCCGAAGCCGAGCCACACGATGAACAGCGGCGCGATGGCGATTTTCGGGATGACCTGGGCGAACAGCAGCAGCGGGTAGAGGCTCTTCTCGACCGTCGGGGAGTAGACCATGACGACGGCGGAGACGACGCCGACCACGATCGCGATCGCGAAGCCCAGGATGGTTTCGTAGCTGGTGATCCAGGTGTGGTGCGCGAAGTAGCCGGTCTGGGCGAGCACGACGTCCAGCGTCGTGCCCGGTGAGGGAACCAGGTACGGCTTGACCAGGTCCGCCGCGGTCACCGCCCACCAGACGACGAAGATCGCCGCGAGGACCGCGGCCGGACGCCAGGTGCTCCGGGCGAACCGGAGCAGGGAGGCGCCTGCGCCGGCCCGGCGGCGGGCGGCCGGCGCGGGGGTGCGGGCGGGAGCGCTCGACTCCCGGTGCTCGATGGTGCTCTGCGCGGCCATGACCCTCCGTTCTCCTTGGCTGGCCGGCGATTCCGGGTGCTCAGCCGCTGGGTAGGCGCGTGCCGACGGCAGGGCCGGACGCCCCGCCGAGGGCGGGGAACCGGCCCTGAATGCGCTTTCAGTAAGCGCTTTCAGGGTGCTACCGTAACCACGCCGAAATCACCCGGTCAAGAACTTCCGCAGGGGGACCTCATGCAGCCACGGACCCACGTGACGCTGGAAGACGTGGCCAAGGCCGCGGAGGTCTCACTGGCCACGGCCTCCCGCGCGCTCAACGGCATGCGCGTCACCCCGCAACTGCGCGACCGGGTCCTCGCCGCCGCCGAGCAACTCGCCTACACCCCCAACGCGCACGCCCGCGCCCTCGCCGGCGCCTCCCACCGCACCGTCGGCGTCATCTGCCACGACATCAGCGACCCCTACTTCGCGGCCGTCGCCGGCGGCGTCATGCGGGTCGCCGGCGACAACGACCTCCTGGTGATGCTGGCCAGCACCTTCCGCGACCCCGAGCGGGAAATCGCGTACGTGTCGATGCTGCGCGCCGAACGCGCCCCCGCCATCCTGCTCACCGGCTCCGGCTTCGAGGACCCCCGCTGGGAACGCGCCATGGAAGCCGAACTCAAGCCCTACCTGGAAGGCGGCGGACGCGTCGCCGTCGTCAGCCGCCACCGCAGCCTCAAGGTCGACAGCGTGCTGCCGGAGAACCGCGCCGGGGCCGCCGCCATGGCCCGCGCCCTGCTCGACCTCGGCCACCGCCGCTTCGCCGTACTCGCCGGGCCACCCGCCCTGACCACGGTCGCCGACCGGCTCGGCGGCTTCCGCGACGAACTCAAGAAGGCCGGCATCACCCTCGCCACCAGCGACATCGTCGAGGCCCCCTTCACCCGCGACGGCGGCTACGGCGCGATGACCGAACTGCTCGACCGCGGACTGACCGCCACCTGCGTGTTCGCCCTGACCGACGTGATGGCCATCGGCGCCTGCGCCGCGCTGCGCGATCACGGACTCTCCGTGCCCGACGACGTCTCCGTCGCCGGCTTCGACGACATCCCCATCGTTCGCGACCTCACCCCGCCGCTGACTACCGTGGCGTTGCCGTTGCCGCAGCTCGGCGAGCAGGCCATGCAGATGGCGCTCACCGAGAACACCGGACGGCGCCGCCGGATCGTCCGGCTCGGCGGCGAGGTGGTCATCCGCGCCAGCACCGCCAAGCTGGTCTGACGAAAGGCATCAGGTGCTCTCACCCGCCACCGCCCTGTCCGGGCTGACCATCGACGCCATCGACACCTACGCCGTCGCGCTGCCCACCGTGCGCTCGTTCGGCGTGTCCGGCGGCTCGGTCGCCGTCGCCGGCACGCCCAGCATCCGCATCCTGGTCAAGGTCACCGCCGACGGCGTCACCGGCTGGGGCGAGGCCACCCCCATCCCCGCCTGGACCTACGAGACCGCCGAATCCATCGTCACCACCATCGACCGGTACCTCGCCCCGGCCATCCTCGGCCGCCCCGCCTGGGACCTCGACGGCGTCACCACCGCCTTCGACCGCGCCGTCAACCGCGGCTTCACCATCGGCTCCCCCCTGGCGAAGAGCGCCGTTGACGTCGCCCTGCACGACCTGCTCGGCCGCGCGCTTGGCGTACCAGTAGGCGTGCTGTGGGGGCAGCGACGCCGGGAGACCATCCAGCTCGGCTGGATCGTCTCCGGACAGACCGCCGCCGAAGTCGCCGACGCGGTCGCAGAGGGCAGCGACCTCGGTTACCGGGCGTTCAAGGTGAAGGTCGGCCTGCACAGCGAAGCCGAGGACGCCGCCGTCGTGCGGG
Organism: Micromonospora yasonensis; assembly: GCF_026013475.1. GTDB lineage: Bacteria > Actinomycetota > Actinomycetes > Mycobacteriales > Micromonosporaceae > Micromonospora > Micromonospora yasonensis. The sequence goes on from NZ_JAPDPH010000049.1 coordinate 10,113, forward strand.
CGGTCCGCGAGGCCGCACCCGACGCCGCGCTGTGGGTGGACGCCAACCAGGCCTACACCGTCGACGGCGCACTGCGGATGGCCCGCCGGCTCGCCGACCTCGACGTCACCGCCTTCGAGCAGCCGCTACCGGCCAACGACGTCGCCGGGCAGCGCCGCCTGCGGGAGACCTCACCCATTCCGGTCGCGCTCGACGAGAGCCTGCGCCACCCGAGCGACCTGGCGACCTTCGTGAAGCTCAACGCGGTGGACGTGGCCATCGCCAAGGTTCAGCGCAGCGGCGGGCTGACGCTGTCGCGGCGGCTCTGCGGCCTCGCCGAGGACGCCGGGGTGCGGCTGATGGGGTCCGGACTGACCGACTCGGATCTGGGGCTGGCCGCGTCGCTGCACCTGTTCGCCGCGTACGGCATCGACACGCCGGTCGACCTCAACGGGCGGCAGTTCCTCACCTCCTCCTACGCCACTGGGGCGACGGTCGAGGTCAAGGACGGTGTCGCCCGGGTGCCGACCGGTCCGGGGCTTGGCGTCGACGTCGACGAGTCGGTGGTGCGGGAGTTGACCGTCGACGTGCTCAGCCGGTAGTCCGTGCGGGCGTGATGATCCGCCGGGCGGGGACCCGGCGGATCACCGCAGCCACGAAGCCGGCACCCGGCCAGGATCAGCCGAGGTCCCGCACGCGTACGTTGCGGAAGGCGATGACCGAGCCGCCGTCGTGGTTCTGCAGGCCGATGTAGCCCTGCGCGTACTGCCGTCCACTGGTGCCCGGGTCGGTCGGACGGCCCGGGAACGGCAGGCCGGGCACGTTGTCGAACTCGTTGATCACCACGCCGTTGCGGAGCACGGTGTAGTGCTGCCCGACCACCCGGATCTCGAGGTCGTTCCAGACCCCCTTGTCCGCCGGGCGGGCCTGGGCGAGGTTCAGGTCGGCGAACCCGTACACGGATCCGGTCTTGCGCGGGTCGTTGTTGCCGATCTCCGGCGAGTCGTTGATCTGGATCTCGTGGCCGCAGTTCACGGCGACCCATGCCGGATCGGTCGTCTTGCACTGGGGGCTGGCGGCCGGGTCGACACCGGGGAACCGCACGAAGACACCGCTGTTCGACCGCGCGTTCGCGTCCCCGCCCCGCTCATCGCGGAACTGCAGGCGCAGGGAGAAGTCGCCGAACTGGGCGGCCCGGTACCAGAGCATGCCGAGCCCGCCGCCGGTGGGCGAGTTGGCCGTCACCATCGTCCCGTCGTCGCGCAGGGCGAACCCGCGGCCGCCGACGTAGCCCCAGTTCGCGTACGACGCAGCTGTCCCGTCGAACAGGCTCACATAGCTGGTCGTCTTCCCCACGTCGGACTGCGCCGCGGTTTCGGTCAGCGCGGCGGCCTCCTCGGCGGTGATCACGTCGGCGCCGGCCAGATCCCGGACGACGTGCGCCACGTGCGCCACGAACCCGCCGTGGTTGGCCCAGGCACCCTCGTCGTCGATCAGGTCGTTGATCGAACAGCCACCGTCGACGGTCCGGTTCGCCACGCCGCTGTCGTAGTCGAGGAAGCGGACGGTCGGCCGGCTGTCCGGCGCGGCGCACGACGATGGCGATGCGCTGGCCGGCGCCGCCGTGAAACCCCCGGTCAGGATCGCGGCGGCGAGGACCGCCGTACCCGCGAGGAAACGATTCCTGCTGCCCACGCTGAAACCTCCTTGTCTCACCGATGGAGGAGGGCGCAGCCGGTGCTCGCTCGTCAGCCCCCCGTCCGCATCGGACTCTCGATCCCCGCGAGGTCTACGGCGCCTCCCCGGGGGCGTTGCCTGACAAGTGCTCGTCCCGAACCTAGGTTCTTTTCATCGAGACATCAAGAAGTCTCGTCGTACTGCGCGCAGCTTTTGCTTGAGCCGGCGGAAAGCGGGGGCATCACTATCCGACCGCCAAGGACCTCCGGGCGGACGCGTACCAGGCTGGGACGCGCGCGAGGCGGCCCTGGGAGTGGGGGAGGGCGGTCAACTCGCCGTCGGCTACTAATGGCCGGCGTAGAGGGCGTCGATCTCGGCGGCGCGGTGCCGCTGCACCACTTCCCGTTTGATCTTCAAGGTGGGGGTCAGCTCACCGTTGGCCTCGGTGAAGTCGTCGGGCAGCACGCGGAACGTCTTGATCGCCTCCGCCTTGGAGACCGTCCTGTTCGCTCGGTCGACTGCGGCCTGGACGTCGCCGTGCAGGGCGGGGTCGTCGCGCAGGTCCGCCACCGATGCGCGCGGGTGGCCGTGAGCGGTCCGCCACCGCGACCAGGCCTGCGGGTCGATGGTGATCAGAGCGGCGGCGTACGGCTTGGCGTCGCCGACGAGCATGCACTGGCTGACCAGCGGGTCCTCGCGTACCCGATCCTCCATGGGGGCGGGCACGATGTGCTTGCCGGCGGCGGTCACCAGGATCTCCTTGGTGCGTCCCGTGATCCGCAGGTAGCCGTCGTCATCGAGGCTGCCGAGGTCGCCGGTGCGGAACCAGCCGTCGGCGGTGAACGTGTCGCGGGTGGCGGACGGGTTGTTCCAGTAGCCCTGGAACACCATCTCGCCCCGGGCGAGGACCTCCCCGTCGTCGGCGATCGCCAACTCCACGCCCGGTAGCGGCCGGCCGACCGTGCCGATCCGCATCGCCGACGGCCGGTTCGCCGCCAGCGCCGGGGAGGTCTCGGTCAATCCGTAGCCCTCGAGCGCCGTCAGACCGGCCCCGCGGAAGAAGTGCCCGAGCCGCTCGCCGAGGGGGGCGCCGCCGACGATCGCGACGCGGCAGCGTCCGCCCAGCGCCGCCCGCAGTTTCCGATAGACCAGCAGGTCGAAGACCCGCCGCGCCAGCCGGAGCATCGGGCCAGGGCCGGCCGGGTGCTCGAGCGCCTGGCTGTACCGCACCGCCACCCGGTCCGCGACCGTGAACAGGCGGCCTTGGTGCTGCTCGACGGCCTTCTGCCGCGCCCGGTTGTACATCCTCTCGAACACCCGGGGCACCGCGAGGACGAACGTCGGCCGGTATCGGCGGAGCTGGTCCATCACCCCGCCCATGCTGGCGCTGTGCACCATCGTCGCCCGGGCCTGCACCATCCCCACCTGGATCATCCGGGCGAACGCGTGCGCCAACGGCAGGAAGAGCACCGTCGACGCCCCCTCGTGGAACAGCTCCGGCAGCGCCGCGACCGCGTTGCCGACGTCGAGCCGGATGTTGCGGTGCGTCAGCACACACCCCTTCGGCCGGCCCGTCGTCCCGCTGGTGTAGATGATCGTCGCGACGTCCCCGCCCGACACCGCGTCCCGCCGGGCCTCCACCTGCTCTTCGTCGACGGTCCGGCCCCGGCCGGCCAGCTGGACCAGGTCGCCGGCGTCGATCTGCCACACCTGTTCCAGCTCGGGCAGCCTGTCTCGTACGTCGGTGAGCATCGCGGCGTGAGCAGGTGTCTCCACCACGCATGCCACCGCACCGGAGTCGGCGAGGATCCAGGCCAGCTGTTCGGCGCTCGAGGTGTCGTACACCGGAACGGTCACCGCGCCGATCGTCCACAGCGCGTAGTCGACCAGCGTCCACTCGTAGCGGGTGCGGCTCATCAGCGCCACCCGGGCCCCGGGCTCGACCCCTGCGGCGATGAGTCCCCGCGCCAACGCCAGCACGTCGTCGCGGAACTGTCGGCAGGTCACCGCACCCGGGTCGCCGGCGCCGGACCGCTGGGCGGGCCACGACCGGGCGTCCGGGTTCGGGCGCAGGAACTGCACCTTGTCCGGTTTCCGGCGCGCGTTGTCCCACGCCACATCGGCCAGCCCCACCGACTCGCCGCCGGTCACCTCCGGCTCCACCGCGACGCTGCGCCGCATGCTCCGCCCCCTGGCCCTAGATCCCCGCTCGTGCTGCTGGCAGGCGTGCCGGGTCGCACTGGACGTCCTCCAGCGCGACCCGGACGCGTTGCTGACCGAAGCGTTCCTGCGACGCCTATCGGCTGCCCTTCAGCTGCTTGTAGAGCTGCTCGGGCTCATGCACGAAGTTCATCCCCTTGTCCCGCGCCCGGGTGAAATCGTCGATCATGTGCTGAACCTCGCCGGGGGTGAACCGCCGGTCCTCATCACCCTCCTTCATCAGCCACGCGATCACCTCGTCGTAGTTCTTCCAGTCCCGTTTGCCCATCAGGCGCTCGATGTCGGTGACCTCGTAGTCCTTCTGCATCGCCTGGCTGGCCGGGTCGTGGATCTTCATGACGTGCTCCTCCCCGTGTGACAGTGCTCCGCCGCGCGATTGCCCGAGGTGTACGGGGGCAAACACGTCCTTCCACCAGTGGCGGAAGCTGATGGGAGTGCGGCTCAGCCGCCGATGAGTTCGCCGGCGCGCAGGGCCGCGGCGAGCAGCGGGATCGTGGGCGCGTTCGTACGCCTCGACGGCGGTGTCGGCGAACTTGATGACGTGTTCGTCGGCGGTGTCCACGGGGCGGATGGCGCGCAGACCCTCCGGCCAGCCCGGTGTGCTGGCCAGCTGGCCGAGCCGGTGGGCGACGAGTCGGTCCTGTGTCGCCAGACATGGGACGGCGTCGAGTGCGTCGGCCGCGGACAGGTGGCCGGCGGGCCGGCGGTGTCCGGGCAGCGGCCGGTACCGGGCGGCCCAGAAGGCCAGGCCGTGGGCCAGTTCGTGCAGAGCCGGACCGGGCCGGCGGCGCACAGGGAAGCCTTGCGGCTCGTAGCGGCGGACCAGGCGCCGGTACCGGGTGGACGCAGGCGTTGAATCGGTCGACGGCACGACGGGTATGTGTCCGCATGCGCGTAACGCTAGGGTCGCCGAGGACCAGCGGCCCCGAACTGAGAGTGCGCGCGTGTGCTTTTGACTCGGTAGGTTGTCGATCATGACGGACATACGGCTGGAGCCGATGACCGAGGATCAGTACAAGCCGTGGCGGGCCGAGGCCGAGGCGCACTACGCGCAGAGCCTCGCCGCGTCGGGCCAGTCGGCGCAGGACGCGGCCCGCAACGCCGCCGACACCTACGCGCAGCTGCTTCCCGACGAGTCCGCCACCCCTGACCACCATTTCTGGTACGCCTACGACGGCGACCGCCGGGTCGGTTTCCTCTGGGTCAAAGTCACCCACGACACCGCGTTCGTCTACAACGTCGCCGTCGAACCCGACGTACGCCGCCAGGGCTACGGCCGCGCGATCATGCTGGCCGCCGAGCGCTGGTGCCACGACAACGCGCTGACCAGAATCGGTCTGCACGTCTTCGCCCACAACACCGGCGCCCGGGCCCTCTACGAGCAGCTTGGCTTCACCGAGACCGGCCGCAACATGGCCAAAGACCTGTGACCGCGATCCGCCCGACCGCCCGGCTTCTCGACCTCCCGCGACCCGTCGGAGGTGCTGATTCTCGGTAGTGGACTCGTGCAGCTCCGAGGTCGTCTCCGTCATGAAACGGCCGGTGCTGGCGCTGCAGTGCACCTCGCGATCGCCCGCGCTCCCGTCGACGTCATCGAGGCGCGGTGCGATGAGTTCAGCGGCGGCGGGCGGTCCTATCCGGGTGGCCGCCTCCGGGATTTCCTTCGCTGTCGGCGCGGCGGTGGCCCGCGCGGACATCCCCGTCCTCTGCGCCGACCTCGCCGAACTGCTGCGTGGCCGTGCCCCCGGCATCGTCTGCTGCGACGTGGCCGGCGTGGTCCGGCCCGACGTGGTGACGATCGAGGCGCTGGCCCGGCTGCGGTTGACCGCGCGGCGGCACGGCTGGCACCTGGTGGTCACGGGAGCCGGCCCGGGTCTGCTGCGGCTGGTCGGCCTGCTCGGCCTGACCGACGCGCTACCCGAGTCGGGCCGGCAGCCCGAACATCGGGAAGAGCCGGGCGGTGTCGAGGAAGTTGGTCATGGCGGCGATCCGCCCGCCTGACAGCTCCAGCACGATCAGCGACCACGGGTCGTGCCCCGAGCCGGTGCGGCTGGGCCGGTACTGCCCGAACGCCGGCATGCCGTTGGCCACCACCGGCACCAGACGAGAACCCCGGCAGCCAATGCCCGTACCGGCCATCCAGGCGCAGACGTCGTCGTGGCCGCGCAGCCACAGCGGCAGCGGTGGCATCGACAGGGTCACGTCCTCGTGCAGCAGCGTCGTGAGCGCGTCGAGGTCGTACGCCTCGAAGGCCGTCACATAGCGCGCGAGCAGCGCCTTCTGCTCGTCGTCCATCGGCTTGTACACGTCGGCGGCGGTGTCGACGGCCGCGAGGGTGGCCCGGGCCCGCTGCAGGGCGCTGTTGACGCTGGCCACCGAGGTGTCGAGCAGTTCGGCCACCTCCTGAGCCGACCAGGCCAGCACCTCCCGCAGGATCAGCACAGCCCGCTGCCGCGGCGGCAGGTGCTGCAGCGCCGCGACGAACGCCAGCCGGACGGACTCGCGTTCGGCGACCACGTCGGCCGGGTCGCTGTTCTCCGGCAGGACCCGGCTGTCCGGCGCCGGGCCGACCCAGATCTCCTCGGGGCGCGGCTCTCCCGGGTCGGTGGCGCGGCCGGACCCGGCCGGCCCGAGATCCATCGGCAGGACCCGACGCTGGGCGCTGCCGAGCATGGTCAGGCACACGTTGGTCGCGATCCGGTACAGCCAGGACCGCAGGCTGGCCCGCCCTTCGAACCGGTCGAAACCACGCCAAGCCCGCACGAAGGTGTCCTGCACGGCGTCTTCGGCCTCGAAGACGGACCCGAGCATGCGGTAGCAGTAGCCGGTCAGCTCCGACCGGTACGCCTCCAGCTGTGCCTCGACGGATGCACTGGTCGCCACCTCACTCACCGAACCAACCTAGCCCAGCTTTCGCCGGTAGGGGCACCCCGCAAACTCGCCGCGCCGGCAGCGATGAGTTCCCGAGGCCCGGCTGGTCAGAACCGGCGTCAGGTCGACGAGAAGACATCAGGAGCACACCATGACCGCCACTCAGCACGACGCCGGCTCGGGACAGTACGCCGACGTCAACGGCATCAACCTCTACTACGAGACCCACGGAACCGGACGGCCGCTGATCCTGCTGCACGGAGGCCTGTGCTCGGGCGAGATGTTCGCGCCGATCCTGCCGTCGCTGGCCGACCACCATCAGGTCATCGTCGTCGATCTGCAGGGGCACGGCCGCACCGCCGACATCGACCGGCCGCTCGACATACCGCTGATGGCCGACGACATCGCCGCGCTCATCGATCACCTCGGACTGCAGAAGCCGGACGTCGTCGGCTACTCCCTCGGCGGCGGCGTCGCGCTCCACGTCGCGATCAGGCACCCGCACCAGGTGGGCCGCCTGGTCGCGGCATCGGCGAACATCCGCCGCGACGCCATCTACCCCGAGATGCTCCAGCAGCAGGGCCAGGTCGGCGCGGCGGCCGCCGAGTTCATGAAGGACACCCCGATGTACGAGCTCTACCAGCGGGTGGCCCCGCGCCCCGAGGACTTCCCCCGGCTGCTGGACAAGATCGGTGCCGCGATGGCGAAGGACTTCGACTACACCGAGGAGGTCCGCGGCCTGCAGGTGCCGACACTGATCATGGCCGCCGACGCGGACATGGCCCCGCCGAGCCACTACGTCGAGGTCTTCAAACTGCTCGACGGCGGCCTGCGCGACGGTGGCTGGATGGGCGAGAACCGGCCGAAGGGCGGCCACGCGCTGGCCATCCTGCCCGGCCTGACGCACTACGACATCGCCGACTCCCCGCTGTTCGCCGCGGTCACGCTCGCCTTCCTCGACCAGCAGGACTGAACTGCTGTCGCGCCGCCCGGCGCGCCCTGCGCTGCCGGGCGGCGAGCGATCTTCGGGCTCCCGGGTTGCCTGCTCCCCGTCGGGGGAGTAGGCATGAGGCCAACTCATGTCGATCTGGGAGGCCAGATGAGGAGACTTCGGGTCCTCGTCACCGCGACCATAGCCCTGGCCACGCTCGTGGCCGGGGCCGCAGTTCCGGCGCAGGCGACACCGGCCGGGCCGCCGAAGGTGCCGACGGCCGTCGGGTACGGGGGAGCGGTGTCCACGGTGGATGCCACCGCCACGGCGGTCGGTCTGGACGTGCTGCGGCGCGGCGGCAACGCGGTGGACGCGGCGGTCGCCGCCGCGGCGACGCTCGGCGTCACCGAACCGTTCTCCGCCGGCATCGGCGGCGGCGGCTTCTTCGTCTACTACGACGCGAAGACCGGGCGGGTGCACACCATCGACGGCCGCGAGGCGGGACCGGCGTCGATGAGCGAGACCACCTTCATCAACGCGGCCACCGGGCAGCCGTACCGGTTCGACGAGGCTCGGATCAGCGGGCTGTCGGTCGGCGTCCCCGGCACCCTGCTCACCTGGCAGGACGCGCTGGACCGCTGGGGCACCCGGTCGCTGGCGCAGCTGCTCACGCCCGCCGAGCGGGTCGCCGAGGACGGCTTCCCCGTCGACGAGACCTTCGCCGGCCAGGTCGCCGGGAACCAGGCGGCGTTCGGTCAGTTCAGCTCGACCAGCGCGCTGTACCTGCCCGGCGGGCAGCCGCCGGCGGTCGGTAGCACCTTCCGTAACCCGGACCTCGCCGCGACGTACCGGCTGATCGCCAAGCGGGGCACCGACGTGTTCTACCGCGGCGAGGTCGGCGGCGACGTGGTCGCCACCGTACAGCACCCGCCGGTGGCGGCGCAGCCGGTCGGCTCGTGGCCGTACCCGATCCGCCCGGCCGGGATGACCGCCGCCGACCTCGCCGGCTACCGCACCCGCAGCCCCGAGCCGACCCGGTCGGACTACCGCGGCCTCGAGGTGTACGGCATGTCCACCCCGTCCAGCGGCGGCACCGCCGTGGGTGAGGCGCTCAACATCCTGGAGCAGTACGACCTGCGGTCGATGACCGCGGCCCAGGCGATGCACCGCTACCTGGAGGCCAGCGCGCTGGCGTTCGCCGACCGCAACCGGTACGTCGGTGACCACACTCCGCAGAGCGTGCTCCGCGAGCTGCTCAGCGACGGGTTCGCCAAGGAGCGGGCGTGCCTGATCGACCCGTCGGCGGCGCTGCCCAAGCCGGTCGCCCCCGGTGTTCCCGACGGCGTCTACGGCGGCTGCTCGGCGGCAAAGGTCGCCGACATCCGCGACGACCGCACCGGCACCACCAACCTGACGGTGGCCGACCGGTGGGGCAACGTGGTGGAGTACACGCTGACCATCGAGGCGACCGGCGGCAACGGGATGGTGGTGCCCGGTCGGGGGTTCCTGCTCAACAACGAGCTGACCGATTTCAACTTCGCGCCGACCCAGGGCACCGCGCCGGACCCGAACCTTCCCGGGCCGGGTAAGCGTCCGCGCAGCTCGATGTCACCGACGATCGTGCTGGCCGACGGCCGGCCGTTGCTGGCGGTCGGCTCGCCCGGCGGCGCGACGATCATCACCACCGTGCTGCAGATGCTGGTCAATCGGATCGACCTGGGGATGACGTTGCCGGAGGCGTTGGCGGCGCCGCGGGCGTCGCAGCGCAACGGCGCCAGCACGCAGGCCGAGCCGGGCTTCGTCAGCGGGTACGCGGCCGGTCTCCCGCCGGGTCACGCGTTCTCGCCGACGGCGGAAATCGGCGCGGCGACCGGTATCGAGTTCCTGTCGGACGGCCGGCTGCTGGCCGCCGCCGAGCCGGTACGGCGGGGTGGCGGCGCCGCCGCCGTGGTCGGCCGCTGGGCGAGCCCCGCGTCCTGAGTTCGAACGAGGGGCCGGAGCGTTCCGGCCCCTCGTTCGGTTCCACAGCGGGTGGATGGCGGAGCTGGCGTGCTGCTGTCACCCGATCGGGGCTGCGCGAGACGGACCCCGAGTGCCGTTGCTGTCGCTGACGGGGAGAGCCACGCCGGCTGGATCTAGCGTTCCCGCGGGTCGCGGGCCAGCATCAGAGGAGCCGAATCAAGGCTCAGCGGGAACGTTCCTGGGTCGAGGTGGATGTGCGCCCCAGAGGGTGCCCGCTCGTCCGAGAGGGCGAGGCACCACCGTGCGAGATCCCGCAGGCCGGCTCGGTCGCCGAAGATCTCAATTGAGCCGCCCACGACCTCGACCGACACTGTGCCACCCTCCACCGGCGCCACAACGCCCTGCGCGTTGTCGTAGCCGGGCACCGACAACACAATCTCATCCATGTGGCGAGTGTGCCCGAGGCTTTGCAACGGTGGCGCAGGCATGGCGCGGCGGCGCTGGCCTTCTCCGGGGTCTCGGTCGACCTTCTGAACCGCTCCCTCACGCAACTCTCGGCGGGTCTGCGATCGTCACCAGGTCGCTCAGTGCATTCGCCAGCCGGTCCGGCCAGCCCGCCACGAACTCGGCGGGTCCGTCGACGGCGAAGTCGGTGCGCAACAGGTGCGGCGCGTGTGCGTATCTGCGAACCCACGAGACGACCTCGGACGGCTGCACGCACCGGGCTGTCCTCGCCGCCTCTGCGGCGCGGGCGTTGGACTCCTCCTGGCCGGGAACCACGTCGACGATGAGGGTCGGTCGTCCGCTGAAGGCCGCCTCGTTGAGGGTGAACCAGCCGGCCTTGCCGATAACCAGGTCACAGGCCGCGAGCAGCACGTCGAAGTCGTCGGACGCGCCCCGCACCAGGAACGGCCGGTGGGCCGCGAGGTCGCGGAAGCGGGCCAGCAGTGCCTTGTTGTCTCCCGCGTTGAGGATCAACTGCACGTCCAGATCACTGTCGGCCAGTTGCAGCGCGGCGGCCAGCACGCCCTGCCCCAGCCCCGCGCCGCCGGCGGTGAGCAGCACGGTGAACCGCTGGTCGAGGCCGATCCTGCGCCGGGCTTCCGCCTGCTGCTGGCGGGCCTGCAGTGCGGGCAGGACGGGGGCGCCGACGACGATGACCGGGGACGTGGGGCCCAACGCCCGGGCGGCGTCGTCCCGGGTCCCCGGATCGGTCAGCAGCAGCCGGTCGTACCGGCCGTGGAACCAGATCCGGTTGACCGGTCCGCTGTCCGTCACGAGCGGGATCACGGGTACGCCGCGGCCGGTCAGGCGGTGTGCGCAGAGGTAGCCGGCGACGGGGTGGGTGGCGATTACGAGATCGGGCATCATCCGCCGTAACCATTTTTCCGTCGATCTGCCGAACGCGAGGTTCGACAGGCCGCAGACGATCCCTGGCCACCGGCTGGCGAACTGGTAGAGCCGGTGGTGCGGACGCCCGCGCAGGCGGCTGGTGGACCACCGGTAGGCGGCGCGCAGGGCGCGATGCAGGCGTAGCGGCCGGAAGAGGTGGACGCAGACGTCCTCGACCGCTACGTCGAGGTCGGGGTTGCGTTCCCGCAGCAGGCGGCCGACGGCCTGGGCCGCCCGCATGTGGCCGTCCCCGAACGGCGCGCCGACGACGAGCACCCGCCGTATCTTCCTGCCCGCCACGGTCGGGTATTCCCGGATCGGTTCGACGTATACCTGCCGACTCCGGGGAGTCCCCCGGCCCAGGTCGGGGTCAGAGACGTCGTCGCCGGCCCGCGGCGGTCGCGGGCCGGCGACGACGGATCAGTAGCGCAGGGTACGGAGGTTGGCGTAGCTGTCGCAGGCCGACGAGACGCCGTCCGGGCGGGGGTTGTCGTTCTCGGTCAGGTAGTAGTCGACGCCGGCCATCTGGCTGTAGGCGAAGATGCGGGCGAAGTCGATGGTGCCCTCGCCCACGTCGGCGAACGAGCCGTCGGTGGCCATGTCCTTGACGTGGAACAGCGAGAACCGGCCCGGGTACTGCGTGATCAGCTCCACCGGGTCGGCGCCGACACTGCTCGCCCAGTACAGGTCGAGTTCCATCGCGACCAGGTTCGGGTCGGTCTCGCGTACCAGCACGTCGTAGCCGCGCACGCCGTTCTGGGCGGTGAACTCGAACCCGTGGTTGTGGTAGGCGACGGTGATGCCCGCCTTCTTCAGTTCGGCGCCGACGGTGTTGAGGGTGGCCGCCACCTGGGAGTAGTCGGCGGGTTTCCAGGAGGCCGAGCCTGAGATCCGGACGTAGCTGGCGCCGAACGCCTTGGCGTTGGCGATGACGCCGTCGAGGTTGCGCTGCAGGTCGGTGAGGCCGATCCCGATGGACGGGACGGACAGCCCGGCGTCGGCCACCAGGGGCGCCAGCGTGGTGGCCGTCTTGCCGTAGAAGTTGTTCACCGCGCCCGAGGGTTCCGCGTTGCGGTAGCCGCAGGCGGCGAGCGCGGCCAGGGTGGCTTCGGGGGCGGCCGGCATGGTGGCCCGCACGGTGTAGAGGACGAGGCCGATCCGGTCGTCGGGCAGCGCCCGGGTGCCGGGGGCCGGCTGCGGCTTGCCGATCTCGGAGTCGGCGGCTGCCCGAACGATGCTCGCGCTCTCCTGCGGGGTGATGACGTCGTCTTGGCGGAGCGTGTTGGCCAGCCCGCTGACGGTGCTCACGAAGCTGCCGTGGTCGGCGAACGGCGCCGCGGCCCAGACGGTGTCCAGGATCGTGCACCCGTCGCCGAGGTCGCGGTTGGGTACGCCCGAGTCGGCCGGGCCGTGGCCGAAGAAGACCGTGGACGAGGTGGTGTAGCCCCAGGGGCAGTTGTCGATGGTGACGGCGGCGGGGGCGCTCGTATCGTCGCTCGTCGATTCGGAGGCTGCCGCCGGGTTCGGCGTGAACGGCAGGAGTGCTGCGGCGAGCGACGCGGCGAGCAGGTGACGTGCTCGGCTGGATCGGTGGTGGGCCGGGCGGGTGGCGCTGGCATCCATGTTCTTCTCCCAAAGATGAGGCATGTGGGGTTGGGCTGGAGCGGTGGTGGCGGGGTGCCGTCCCACCCCGCCACCGCTCCGGGCGCTCAGCGCACCGTCACGACCACGGTCGAGGACATGGTTGCCCCGAGGCTGTCGGTGACGGTCAGCTGTGCGGTGTAGGTGCCCTTGCGGGCGTACGTGTGACTGGCGGACGCGCCGTGCACGGCGGCCGTGTTGTCGCCGAAGTCCCACGCGTAGTCGGTGATGGTGCGCCCAGCCGCCGGCGAGCCGGTCCCGGTGAACGCGACCGCCAGTGGCGCGGTGCCGGTGGCGGGGGTGGCCGAGGCCGAGACCGTGGCGTCGGTCTGTTCGCGTACGCCGGCGCCGTTGAAGCGCAGCCAGTCCAGCGCCATCAGGTCGGGCGTGCCGCCGGTCTGGTTCGGGTTGACGAAGACCAGGTAGAGCGTGGTGGTACGGCCCGGATCGGTCAGCTCGACGGTGGGTGAGACGAGGTTGTCCCAGCCGCCGGTGCTGCCGATGGTGGCCCGACCGAGGAGTTCGCCGGTGGGGGAGTCGGCCCTGATCTCGATGTCGCCGCCGCTGCTGCCGGAGGCGACCCCGAGGGTGACCGAGTCGATGTTGCGGAGGTTGGCCGGGCCGAAGTTGATCCACTCGCCGTTGTCGATGTCACCGATGCGCTTGCCGGCGCTCGCGGTGGCCCGGTCGATCACCTGGATGCCGCTCTGGCCGTCGAAGTGCTCGGCCTCCTTGCGTTTGGTCTGCAGCTCCGCCCGGGTCGAGCCGACCAGCTCAGGTGCGCCGGCCGCCCCGCCGTCGGTGTACTGGGCGGTGAGCACGGTGTAGAGGTTCTGTCCCGGGCCGTGCCCGTCACCGCCGTTGCTCTCGGTGGCCGCGACGCCGGTGCATCCGATGTAGTTGTCCAGCGGGTGGGTGTGCGAGTCGTGGCCGAGCTGGGTCTGTACGACCACCTTCGAACAGTCGATGCTGTTCTCCTCCGGGTCGGTGACCGTCACGGTGTACGGGATGCGGTCACCGAAGTCGAAGAAGGCGCCGTCGGGGACGCTGAGGGTCACCGTCGGGCGCGTGTTGCCGGCGGTGATCTCCTGTACGGCGACGGCCTTCTGCCCGTTGGTGGCGGTGACGGTGAGCCGGGCGGTGTAGCGCCCCGGCGTGCTGTAGGTGTGGCTGGGGTTGGCGGCGGTGGAGTCGACGCTGCCGTTGCCGTCGAAGTCCCAGGCGTACTGGATGGTGGTGCCGTCCGGCCCGGCGGAGCCGGCGCTGGAGAAGGCGACGGTCAGCGGCGCGGGTCCGCTGTCGGTGTCGACGCTCAGTTTGGCCACCGGCGGCCGGCTGTTGGCGACGTAGTCGATGCGGTAGATGCCGGCGCCCTTGTTGCTGCCGCCGCGACCGCTGCCGCTGCCCTCGCCGAAGTCGATGACGTAGAGGGAGCCGTCCGGCCCGAACTCCGCCTCGAACGGCTGGATCCACGACATGTTGGCGAAGATCCCGTTGATGGACTGCAGGTCACCGACGTTGGTGGGGTCGAAGCGGGGATCGCTGAAGGTCTGCGCGGTCTGGTGGACCGACAGCGTCTTGAACCACTTGCGGGTCAGCTCGTAGACGATCCACTTGCCGTCGAAGTACTGCGGGAACTTGGTCAGCCTCTTGTTTGACGGGTCGTAGTCGTAGACGGGGCCGCTCATCGGGCCGCCGCCGCCGGTGCCGAGTTCGGGGAACTGCGGGGAGGCCGAGTAGGCGTACCAGACCAGGGCGGGCTTGGCCGCGGGCAGGTTGGTCAGGCCGGTGTTGTTGGGGGAGTCGTTGACCGGCGCGGCGCAGTCGAACTTCGGCCCGGAGGTGCCGGTGGCGAAGTCGTAGTCGTTGAACGGGATGTTGTTGCCGATGCAGTAGGGCCAGCCGTAGTTGCCGGCGCTGGTGATCCGGTTGAACTCGACGGTCCCTTCCGGGCCGCGGTTCGGGTTGGCCGACCGGGCGTCGGGGCCGTAGTCGGCCACCAGCAGCGCGTTGGACTTCGAGTCGACGGTGATCCTGAACGGGTTCCGCAGGCCCATCGCGTAGATCTCGGGCCTGGTCCCAGGCGTGCCCGGGGCGAACAGGTTGCCGTCCGGGATCGCGTACCCGCCGGTGGGCAGGGGCTTGATCCGCAGGACCTTGCCGCGCAGGTCGTTGGTGTTGCCGGCGGTGCCCTGCGCGTCGTACGCGCGGCGACCGGCCCGCTCGTCGACGGGGGTGAAGCCGCTGGACTCGAACGGGTCGGTGTTGTCGCCGATGGCGGCGTACAGGTTGCCCTGCTGGTCCATCGTCACCGAGCCGCCCATGTGGGAGTTGGCCCGCGCCTCACCGCGCCAGGTGGGGATCGTGAGCAGCCGCTTCTCCGAGTCGAGGCTGACGCTGTCGCCGTTGACGGTGAACCGGGACATGTTCAGCTGCTTCTCCACCCGGTCGGACCAGAGCAGGTAGATCCAGTTGTTCTGGTCGAAGTGCCGGTCCAGCGTCATGCCGAGCAGGCCGTCGGACTGGCTGGTCTGCTCCGGCGTGTAGGCGAAGTCCAGCAGGGTGGTGACGGCGAGGGTGTCCTGGTTGACGACCTTCAGCGCGCCGGTGCGCTCGATGTAGAAGACCCGGCGGTCCGGCGCCACGGCCAGTTCGAACGGGTCGGACAGGTTCTGGTTGACCAGGGGGATCCGCTCGAAGTTGGTGGTCCTGGTGGCGCCGCAGTCACCGGGGGCGGCGCCCGCCGCCCACCGGATGCCACCGAGCAGGTGCTGCAGGAACGCCGGCTCCTGGAACGAGGAGGAGCTGTGTCCGCCGGCGGTGAACCAGGACCGGCCGCCGTCGTAGTTCTGGCACCACGAGTACGGATGGTCGACGCCCTCGTTCAGCCCGGAGATGCCGTCGCGCACCTTGATCTGGGCCAGGGTGTGGACCTTGCCGGTGGGGTTGGTCCGCCAGTTGTACCACTCCTCGCTGCGCTCCCACAGCTCCGGCAGGCCCTTGGTGGAGGGGTGGGCGTGGTCGAGGACCTTGATCCGGCCGGGGAAGGTGCCGCCGGTGCGGGAGAAGTCCGGGTGGTTCTCGAAGATGGCCCCGACCAGTCCCTCGTACCAGCCCCAGTCCCGCTCGCTCGCCGAGGCGGCGTGCAGGCCGACCCAGCCGCCGCCGTCGCGGACGAACCGCTGCAGCGCGGCCCGCTGGTCGGCGTTGAGCAGGTCGCCGGAGGCCGGGGTGGAGTTGGTGTTGTTGAACACGAGGGCGTCGAACCGGGCCAGGTTGGCGTCGGTGAACGCGGCCGCGTCGGTGGTGGCCTCGACGGCGAAGCCGTACTGGTCGCCGAGCTGTTCGACGGCGGCCACGCCGGCCGGGATGGAGTCGTGGTAGAAGTTCGTGACCTTGGAGAAGACCAGGACCCGGAAATTGTCGGCGGTGGTGGATTCGGCGGCGGTCGCGGGCGTGCTCGACAACAGGAGGGTGACAGCCGCGAGCAGGGCGAAAATTAGCGTGCGTTGGCGTCTCATACACGCGCTCCTCAACGGGCGACGGGGGTAGGAAAGCGCTTTCACGTTCCCTGCACACTACGAGATCAATTTCGATGGGTCAATATCCTGGCGGTGCCCTCATTTCGAGTGGTGCTGAATCGTTGCTGGTCAACGCCCCGTGACGGCGGGAATGGCGGCCAGCCGTCGGTGCTTTCCTTTCCACGACTAATTGCTCCCTCGACGGAGGGAGCTGGCCTTGTCGAATATGTGTTCCGGTGGGTCGCTGACGGTTCGCACAATGGCGGCGGTGGGGCACCAGGGCCGGCCATTCCGGCGGGTCGGCAGGAAGCGCGCTCCCGCGTACCGGTGGCCGGCCCTGGTGCCCGTCAGCGCCGCATTCCGCGGCTGCTCAGAACCGCAGCTTGCGCAGGTAGCGGTAGCCGACCTCGGCAGTCCGCTGCGGCGTCACATCCGGGGTGTCGTTCTCGACGATGTACTCCAGCACCGAGTGCTCCCGGAAGATCCGCGCAAAATCGATCATCCCGGTGCCCAGGTCGGCCATGTCGCCGGTGGAGGCGTCCCGGTCCTTCACGTGGAACTGCAGGACCCGCTGCGGCGCCGAGCGGATCACGTCCAGCGTGAAGCCCTCCGGATCGGCGACGCCGTCACCGGAGTTGATGCCGCCGGTGACCGCCCAGTAGATGTCGACCTCCAGGTGCACGAGGTTCGGGTCGAGCTCCGCGGTCAGCACGTCCCACGGGCGCTTGCCGCCGCCGAGGTCGATGGTGAACTCGTGGGCGTGATTGTGGTAGCCGTACCGCAGACCGGCCGCCCGCGCCGCGGCGGCTTCGGTGTTCATCTGCTCCGCCCAGCGCTTCCAGTCGTCCGCGCGCTCGGAGTACAGGTACGGCACCACCATGAACTGCTGGCCCAGCGTGACCGCGTTCTGGATCTTCTGCTCCAGCTCGGCGGCGCTGCCGGCGATCCCGTCATGGCTGGAACTGCCCCGGATGCCGATGCCGTCCAGGAACTGACGCAGCTGGGCGGCACTACGACCGAAGTAGCCGAGCGCCAGCTCCACCCGCGGATACCCGAGCCGGGCCAGGTGGGTGAGGGTCGCGTCGTACCCGGGCGCACCCCACAGCGCGTCGCGCACCGTCCACAGCTGGATGCTGATCAGGCCCGGCGGCACCTGCGTGCGTCCCGTGGTGTTCGTGGTGGCCGACGCGGCCACCGCGCCGAGACCGGACGACGCGAGCCCGACGCCAGCGAGAGCGGCCAACGAGCCGCGCAGCAGGCTGCGCCGGTCAACAACGGACTGCCGCAGCGCGGCCGTCCCGTCGTATCCGTAACACATGGTTTCTCCTCTTCCAGGACTATGCGGTCGGCGTCAGGACGACCTGGTCGCTGCCGGACAGGGACGGCAGGCCGTCACCGCCGGCGTCGGTGTATGACGCCACGAACACGGCGGTCAGGTTGTCGTGCGCCGGGTCGTGGCCGGACGGCACCGTCGTCTGGATCGACCCGGTGCAGCCGTTGGCGGTGGTCTGCGGGTGCCCGTGCTGGTCGTGGCCGAGGATGTAGGTGACGCTGACGCGGGCGCAGTCCACCGGCTGGTCGTCGGTCACCCGCACCTCGAACTGCACGGTGTCGCCGAACTTGAACGGTTGGCCCTCGACCGGCTTGACCAGCTCCACCACCGGCGCGGCGTTGCCGACGACGATCCGGACCGACGCGGAGGCCGACAGGCCGCCCGGGTCGCTCACCTTCAGCGTGGCGTCGTAGAGGCCGTTCTTCCGGTACGTGAACGTCGGGTTCGCCGTGCGCGAGTCGACCTTGCCGTCGTTGTCGAAGTCCCACGCGTACGCCAGCCGGTCGCCGTCGTAGTCCGTGGTGTCCTCGCTGGAGAACGTGACGGTCAGCGGGGCGACCCCGTTGGTCGGCGTGGCCGAGACCTGCGGCACCGGGCTGTGGTTGCCCTTCCAGCCGGTGTAGTCGATCCGGGCCAGCTGCGCGTCCGGGTTCTCGCTGAAGAAGCCGTCGCCGTACTCGAGCACGTAGAGCGCGCCGTCCGGGCCGAACTCCAGGTCCATCGGGTTGTCGAAGATGAACGACGGCAGCACCGGCTCGATCCCGGCCAGCTCACCGCCGGAGTTGAGCCGGAAGCCCTTCACGTAATCCCGGGTCCACTCGTGGAACAGCGGCATGCCGTCGTAGTACGCCGGCCACGCCACCGGCGCGCGTCCCTGCGTCGACGGGAAGGTGAAGTGGTACGCCGGCCCGGCCATCGGACCGATGCCACCGGTGCCCAGCTCGGGGAACTGCGCCGACGGGCCGTAGCCGTACCAGACGTCCGGCTGTTGCACCGGCGGTAGCTGCCGCAGCCCGGTGTTGTGCGGCGACTCGTTGACCGGCGCGGCACAGTTGAACGCCGCCCCGGACCGGCCGGTGGCGAAGTCGTAGTCCACGTACGGCAGCCGCGCGGTGGCGCAGTACGGCCACCCGTAATTGCCCGCCTCGCGGGCGGCGAACCACTTGCCCTGCCCGGCCGGCCCGCGCGCCGGATCCGCCTCGCCCGCGTCCGGCGAGTAGTCGCCGACGTACAGGTCACCGGTCTGCCGGTTCAGTTCGATCCGGAACGGGTTGCGCAGACCCATCAGGTAGATCTCCGGCCGGGTACCGGCCGTGCCCTCCGGGAACAGGTTGCCGTCCGGGATGCTGTACCCGCCGTTCGCGCCTACCTTGATACGCAGGATCTTGCCGCGCAGGTCGTTCGTGTTGGCCGCGGTGCGCTGCGCGTCATACGCCGGGTTGCGGCCCGCACGCTCGTCGATCGGCGCGTAACCGCCGGACTCGAACGGGTTGGTGTCGTCACCGGTGGACAGGTACAGGTTGCCCTTGGCGTCGAAGACGATGTCGCCGCCGACGTGACAGCAGATGCCCCGGTCGACCGGCACGTCGATGATCTGCTGCTCGGTGGACAGGTCCAGCTTGTCCTTGACCAGCCGGAACCGGGACAGCCGGATCGCGCCCTTGAACTTCGCGAAGTCCGCGGCGGTGCCCCAGGCCGGGGCGTCGCCCTCGTTGACGTCCGGGGTCGACGGGTCGTCGACCGGGGTGTTCATCGGCGGGGAGTAGTACAGGTAGACCCAGTTGTTGCCGCCCTTGCCGAAGTTCGGGTCGATCGCGACGTTCTGCAGGCCCTCCTCGTCGTGCCGGTAGACGTCCAGGGTCGCGGCGATCGTGTTGCGGCCGCTGGTGGGGTCGTGCAGCCAGACCTCACCCGCGCGGGTCACGTGCAGCACCCGGCTGTCGGGCAGCACCGCGAGGTCCATCGGCTCGCCCGGGTTGTCGTTGAGAGTCACCTTCTGGAAGTCGCTCTCCGGCGGCGCACCGGACGTGCCGGGCGCAGCCATCGCGACGGTGGGGGTGGCGACGAGCGCCACGGTCGTCAGACTCGCTACAGCGAGCGCGAGTTGTCTCATCATCTGCCTCTCCTTGTGCTGGGGACCGGTCGGGGCAGGTCGAGGGGTACGGCCAACTGCTCCTTGTGGTGGACATGTGGGCACGGCTGAGTTGCCCGTCGCTGGGCACGCGGCTGTCGCGGCGCCGGCCGGGTTGCTGATGGCGTCGCAGTGGCGTTCGGGGACGGGCGGAGGGCTGAGGTAGGGGACAGGTGGCAGGTCAGGTGTTGGCCGGCTGCCAACAGCCGTCTGGTGTCACCGCCGAGGGGCCGCCGACCCGGCGGTTAACCCCGACGAAACACTCTTCACCTGGCCGACGCTACAAAAGACATGTCCACATGTCTATAGCTTTCATCCGAAGCGATCGAACTTTCCTTCGGTCACAACGAAAGTGGTCCGGGTGGCCGGCAGTGTGCGCCCTTCGGCCATCCGCCACTGTGGATGAACCGTATGCCCGACCCGCCGCGAGGCCACCATCCGTAAGATCGACAAACATTCGTCCGAACCAATGGGAGGGAACATGCACGGAGGTCCGCAACGTCGCGCACCGATCCGTAGCCTGCGGCTGGTCGCCGTAGGCGCCATTCTCGCCACCGTCCTCGTGCCCGCAGTCAAGGCTCCCGCAGCACCCGCCCAGCCGCGCTTCGAGGGCACGTTCAGCCAAGCCGCCGCGTACGACATCTCGCGGCCGGTCAGCGAGATCGCCCGCCAGTCCAGGTCCACCGCCGCCGCCCCGGCGACGACGGCGAGCTCGGACGAGATCCGCCCCGAACGAGGCCGAACCGCCACCGGCCGCGGCCACTCCGCCGACGCGGCGCTGCGCGACGCCACCGTGCCGCAGAGCATCGGCGGCACCATCGCGAACTTCGAGGGCTTCGGCCAACAGGACAACTTCACCGTCACCGGCCGCCGCGTCAACCCGCCGGACCCGGTCGGCGACGTCGGACCCAACCACTACGTCCAGATGAACAACCTGGTCTGGGGCGTGTTCTCCAAGACCGGCACGCGCCTGGCCGGCCCGATGAGCCTCGGGTCACTGTGGGCCGGTTTCCCCGTCGAGCAGTGCAGCGACAACGCCGGCGACCCGATCGTCCTCTACGACCAGTTCGCCGACCGGTGGATCCTGTCCCAGTTCACCTCGCGCGGCTCGAACTACCCGAACGAGCCGCTCAGCCTGTTCTACAACTGCATCGCGGTCTCCACGACCGGTGACCCGACCGGCTCCTACTACCGGTACGCCTTCACCACCGGATACAACTTCCCCGACTATCCGAAGTACGGCGTCTGGCGCGACTCGTACCTGATCACCACCCGGGAATTCGGCATCCAGGACCCGTCGATCTACCAGATCGGCGTGTACGGCCTCGAGCGCAACAAGCTCATCGAGGGCGACCCGAACGCCCGGGCCGCGAGCGTCGTGCTGCGGGACGGCCAGGTCCCGCTGTCACTGATCGGCGACGGCCTGCTGCCACCCGACGCGGACGGCAAGACCAAGCCCAAGAACGACGCGCCCGCGCCGATCGTCGGCACCCAGGACGACGACGCCTCCTACGGCGCGACCTCCGACGCGCTGAACATCTGGGACTTCGACGTCAAGTGGACCGCGAGACCCACTGCGTCCATCGCGTTCAAGGCACAACTCCCCGTCGCCGCGTTCGACTCGATCTACCCGTGCGGGCCGACCCGCGGCTGCCTGCCCCAGCCGGGCATCACCAACCCTGACCAGTTCCTCGACGTGCTGTCGTACCGGCAACGGCCGATCTGGCGGCTCGCCTACCGCAACAACGGCACGTACGAAAGCCTGGTCACCAACCAATCGGTCGAGGCGACGCCCGGGCACGCCGGCACCCGCTGGTACGAGATCCGCCGGGTCAACGGCGAATACACCGTCCACCAGCAGGGCACCCACGCACCCGCCGACGGCATCCACCGCTGGCTGGGCAGCATCGCCCAGGACAAGAACGGCAACACCGCCCTGGGCTACAGCGTCGTCAGCGCGATCGACGTGTACCCCGGCATCCGGTACACCGGCCGCCTCGCCGGCGACCCCCTCGGCGAGATGACCCTCGGCGAAGGAGTGATCGTCAACGGCACCGCCGCCCAGACAACCCCGAACTCGCGGTGGGGCGACTACTCCTCGTTGAACGTCGACCCCGTCGACGACTGCACCTTCTGGTACGTCAACGAGTACTACACCGTCGAGGGCGCTGCCCTCGCGCCGGCCGGCAACGGCTGGCAGACCCGGATCGCCAGCTTCAAGCTTCCGGGCTGCTGAATCCACCGGTGGCAGCCACGCCGCCGCACGCGGCGTGGCTGCCACCGGGCCGGAAAGGAACCTACAGAGGGGCAGACACGTCGTAGGACGCATGACAGGTAGCAGCGTCCACGTACCCCGCCGGACGGCCACCATCGGCATCCCCCGAGTCGTGGGCCTGGCCCTTGTCGCCGGTCTGGCCCTGGCCACCGGCTGCACGGCAGAGCCGGTTCCCCCGCCGCCACGTGACCGGGCAGTGCCGGCCGGCGCCTTCCGGCTCGTCGCGTTCGACTCCTGCGCCGAGGCGCTGCAGCAGCTCAAGACGGCTGCCAAGGGGTACGTCGGGCCCTGGGGGTTCGGGCCGAACGGGGGCATCCGTACCTTCGGCGGGGCGGAAAAGACCGGGGCGATGCGGGCGGATGCGGCCTCCGGGACCACCGCACAAGTCCCGCTGAACGCGGTGCCCGGGGCTGCCGACTCCGGCTATTCGGGCACCAACACCCACGAGGCCGGTGTCGACGAACCCGACCTGGTCAAGACCGACGGCAAGCGGATCGTCACCGTCAGCCGAGGAACCCTGCACGTGATCGACCCGGCCACCCGCCGGCTGACCGGGAAACTGAAACTGGCACCCGCTGGGTTCGGTGCCGCAGACAGCCTGCTGCTACAGGGCGACCGGGCGCTTGTGCTGCTCCCGGAGGGGTGGGCCGCGGTCGCGAAACCCGCCGTCCGTGAGGGAGGCGGCCAGGTCGTCCCGGCAGACCCCCCGATGCCGGACGACATCGCCGGCCCTCGGGTGATCATGGTCGACCTCTCCGGCCAGCCGAAGACCATCGGCGAATACCGGATCGACGGCGATCTGGTGGACGCCCGCCAGGTCGGCACCACGGTCCGCGTCGTGGTCCGCTCCGCGCCCCGGCTGACCTTCCCGTACCAGGAACGGGCCACCGACGAGCAGCGCACCGCCGCCGCTCGCGAGATCATCGACCACGCCACCATCGACGACTGGCTGCCCCGGTACGAGGTCACCTCCGGCGGGCGGACCAGCACCGGGCAGGTCGGCTGCGACCGGGTGAGCCGGCCGGCCACCTACTCCGGCACGTCGCTGGTGACCGTGCTCAGCTTCGACCTCGGTGCGGCCGTGCTCGGCGCCGGCGACCCGGTCACCGTGCTCGCCGACGGCGACACCGTCTACAGCAACGGACCCCGGCTGTACGTCGCCAACGACCAGCGCTGGCGGGTGCTGCCAATGCTGACCGCGCGCAACGCCGCACCCGACCCCAAGGACGAGACCACCGAGATCTACCAGTTCGACACCTCGGGCGCGGGAGCCCCCCGCTACGTCGCCGCCGCATCCGTACCCGGCTGGCTGATCAACCAGTACGCCATGTCGGAATGGGACGGGCACCTGCGAGTGGCCACCACCAGCGGCCGTACCTGGGGCGCCAAACCCGACTCGACGTCCAGCGTGTACGTCCTGCGCGCCGACGGCAAGACGCTGACCCGGGTCGGCAAGGTCACCGGACTGGGCAACGGGGAACGGATCCACGCCGTACGGTTCGTCGGCGGCACCGGGTACGTCGTCACCTTCCGCCAGACCGACCCGCTCTACACCGTCGACCTGCGTGACCCGACCGCACCGAAGGTGAGCGGCGAACTGAAGATCAACGGATACTCGGCGTACCTGCACCCGGTCGGCGACGGACGGCTGCTCGGCGTCGGGCAGGAGGCCTCCGACCAGGGCCGCGTCCAGGGCACCCAACTCTCGCTCTTCGACGTCTCGGATCCGGCCACGCCGACCCGGATCGCCCAGTACCACGTCAAGAAGGGGCAATCCGATGCGGAGTTCGACCCGCACGCGTTCCTCTACTGGCCGGCCGAACGCCTGGTCGTGATCCCCCTGACCGTCTACGGCACAAGCGCCGCGAGCATCCCTGGCGTGGTGGACCGCCGTGGTGTCCCGGGCCGGCCCAGCAACGTGGCGCTGGCACTGCGGGTCGACGACGGCAGGTTCACCGAGGTCGGCGCGGTCGCGCACACGCCCGACACGAGTCGCCACGACGACCTGACGCCGATCCGCCGGTCATTGGTGGTCGACGGCGTGCTCTGGACCGTCTCCGACGCCGGCCTCAAGGCGACCAGCCTCGCCACCATGAAGACCCTCGGCTGGCTGCCTACGGCCTGATCCGCAGGGCGGTGTCCGGGGCAGCCCGCCGCCCCGGACACGCCCTACCAGGCGGGGAACATGATGGCGGGCGTCAACCCCGCACGACCGGCTCTCCGGTGGGCCAGACCGCATGGGTCAAAGGCGCGTACCCGTCCGAGCCCACCACGGGTGTACCCAGCCAGCCGTGATCACCACCGCGCCCACGACGAGCAACGCCGCGCTGCGCCGGCGGGCGCCGACGGCCATCACCGCGTCACCCGCGAGCCGCACCGCCTGAGCGGACGCTGGCATGTGCGCCCGCACCCACCGTCCCCGCCGGGTGCGCGCGAGTGCGTCGAGATCCGCCAGGCGCAGCACCGCCACCGAACCCGCGACCGGGAGCCCGACGCGGACGGCGGCTGCCGCCTTCGGGTGCGAGCGCCAGAGCAGGAGATTCGAGATCAGGCTCGCGGTCACGTCCGCCGAGATCTTGGCCGGGTGAACCTGATGGACCAGGACACGGTCGGACAGTCGCATGACGCCATCCTCCACCTGTCCCGGACAGAAACTGGGTACCGTGCCGGGGTGGAGGTTGGATTCGCCCCGCCCGTGTCCGGCTCGTGGGCCACACCAGAAAACATGATCCACGTCGCCCGCCGCGCCGAACAGCTCGGCTACCACTCGCTGTGGACGTTCCAGCGTCTCCTGGTGCCCGCCGACCTTGGCTGGAGCGAGGCCTACCACAGCGTCCACGACCCGCTGACCACGCTCGCGTTCCTGGCGGCCCACACCACGCGGATCCGGCTCGGCGTCGCGGTGCTCAACATGCCCTTCATCTCCCCGGTGGTGCTGGCCAAGCAGGCCGCCACCCTCGACATCCTCGCCGGCGGACGGCTCGACATCGGACTCGGACTCGGCTGGGCCGACGAGGAATACCAGGCGACCGGCGTGAGCAAGCACCGGCGAGGCCACCGCGCTGAGGAATTCCTCACCGTCCTTCGCACCCTCTGGCAGAACGACGTCGCCGAGCACCGCGGCGAGTTCTACCAGATACCGCCGACGCGTCTGGAGCCGAAGCCGGTACAGCGGCCACACCCGCCGATCCTGCTCGGCGGCCAGGCGCCCGCGGCGCTGCACCGGGCGGGCCGGCTCGCCGACGGCTGGGTCAGCGGCAGCCAGGAGGACCTGACGGGCATCGGCGAGGCGGTCGCGACGGTCAAGGCCGCCGCGGCGGATGCCGGGCGCGACCCCCACGCCTTGCGGTTCGTCTGCCGCGGCGCGGTCCGCGTACGTCCGGCGGGCCCCGCCGGACGCGAGCCGCTCACCGGCACGCTCGCGCAGATCCGGTCGGATCTGAGCCGGCTCGCCGACGCGGGAATCACCGAACTGTTCGTCGACCTCAACTTCGACCCGGAGATCGGCTCACCCCGTGCGGACGCGCAGGCGTCGCTGCGTCGGGCCGACGAGGTGCTCGACGCCCTCGCCCCGGCCCGCTGACACCCCCGCGCGGGCCCTCATTCGGCCCCATCCGCTGCGGACCACGCCGACCAGTGGGTCACCCGCACCGCGACCACCGGCCCCGCGGGTGGCCGCCGGACGTACTGCGGATATTTGTCGGCCAGCGCCGCGCGGGCCGCAGCCTCCTCCGCCTGGTCCTCCACCAGCCAGCCGTGCCCGTCCAGCCGGACCCACCACAGCCGCGACCAGTCCTCGTCGTATTCGTCGACCAGCAGGCAGGCATGCCCCGTCGCCCGGATGTTCTCCAGACGGCGCAGCTGCCGGTGGCGCTTGGGCTTCTCGTCGACCGCGTGGTAGACGACGTCGCCGAGCAGGACGAAGGACACCGGCACCAGGTGCGGGCGGCTGTCGGTCCCGACAGTGGCCAGCCGGGCCACCCGGGCCGATCCGACGCGTTGCCGGAGTTCGTCGGCGGGCACACCCCCGACCGTAACAGTGCCACTCCGACAATACGGCCCGGTCGAAGCACTACTGACCCGATTCGATCACCAGGCCGTCTCTCTCGTCGTCCCACGCCACGGCGCTGATCCGCCACCCGGCGGACGTCCGGACGAACTGCAGCGTCTTCATTCCCCGGGCGGTGAAAGGTGCCCCGTCCTGCACACCGGTCTTGGCGTAGCTGCAGAAGTGGTGAGCGATGTCGCCGAACACCTCGGTGCGCCCCGACAGTTCCCACTCACGAAAGTCGACCAGGGTGCCGCCGGACAGCAACGCCTGCCTCGGCACGATGAAACTCTCGACGCCGTAGACGGCGGGCTCGCGACCACAGGTCGCGATGATCACCGCCTCGGGCAGGAACACCTGCCGGAGCGCGTCGAGTCTGGCGCTGCTGTCCGCACCCGAGGTGAAGGCGGCGAAGAAGGTCCGTACGATGTCCGCGATCGCGGCCCGGTCGGTGGCCACGGCATCGCCCGACGCCTCGTTGTTGATCACGGCCCCAGCGTAGATGGTCGCGCTGGTCAATCTGAGCGGTCCTGTCACCGGTCTCGGGCATGGCACGATCTCGCAATGGCCACCTATGACATCGCACTCGTGCTGCTCGTCGATTCCTCCGGCGCGGTGCTGCTGCAGCACCGCGATGGAAACGCGGCCGCCTCGCCGAACCAGTGGAGCTTGCCAGGCGGCCATGTCGAGCCCGGCGAGTCGCCCGAGGAGGCAGCCCGCCGGGAACTGCGGGAAGAGACGGGTCTGACGGCGGGCGAGCTGCACCCGCTGTGGCGCGGTCCGCGTCCGTACGAGGCCGGCTTCCCGCACACGGTGACGGTCCACGTGTTCTCCGGCACCACCAGGGCTCGGCAGGAGGACGTGGTCCTCGGTGAGGGACGAGCCATGGTGTTCGTTCCCCGAGACGAGTTGCTCGACCGTGAGCTGGCGGTCTCCACGGCGCTGATCCTGTCCTCGCACCTCAAGGGCACGTGACGCGCGCCTACCGGTCATTTACGTGTCGTGGAGCGGGACCCTCAGCCCGTTCCTGGGAGAGGGACCGACGACTCCGGCTACGGTCCGGTCCTAACCGAGATTCAACTCGGCTTACTCGTGGCGGTACGTCACGCGTTGCTCGGCGCCGAGGAGGCGGAGGTGTGCCCAGAGTTCTCCGGCCGGGAGCTGACGGTTACGAATCACCTCGCGCCGGCTCATGCGGTCAATCTGCGGTGAGCGGCAGCTCGACCGGCTCGACGGCCGTGCTGGCCGGCGCTGAGTGGTGCGGCGCTGGGCGGCTCGGCAGTCGCGAGTGCCGGTGGTGGCGCACGGCGACCTCGCAGGTGACCAGGTGGATGGGCGCGGGCGGTGCGGCGAACAGCCCCGGCCCCCAGCGCACCCAGAGCGCGACCCGGCCGGCGTCGGCCTCGGCGAGGAGCTTCTCCACCGTGCGCCGGCGATCCGTGCGGTCCACCTCGATCACGACGGGACGACCGGCGGGACGCGCGAAGGCGACATCCACGACCGAGTGCCGGTTCTGGTACGGGGCGGGCAGCGGGACGACACTCGCGGCGCGTCGGTACACCCGGAAGCCCTGGGCCTCGCCCCAAGCGGCGACCGCGTCGACGAGGAGCGTGGTGACCTCGTCGGTCGCCCGGTCCACGAACGTGAGCCGGCCCAGGTGTGCCGTTAAGGAGGCGGCGAGCTCGTCGTCATTCAACGGTGCTTCCTCCGGCTTGGTGCGCGGGTCGCGCCCCGTGGCTTGCTGCATGGCGGCAGTCTCGCAGGAGAAGAAGCTGCCGCGTTTCATGGGTGAAGGGACCTGGGTCGGCCGACCTGCCAGACGGGGTCATCGGGTGCGGGCCGGCCACCAAGGCAATCCAACGGTTTGGCAGAGAAGCAGCAGCGGCCGACGGCCGTTGACCCGGGTGCCGCTGGGGAGGCGGGGCAGGCCGCAGGTGAGCAGCCGCGCCACAGCGCCGTCGAGCAACGGGGCTACCCAGTGCGCGTTGTCGAACAGACGGTTCGGCGTTGCCTGCGGCAGGCGGAGCGGCCGGCCACCACATGGTCGACCTCTTTCGCCGCGTTCTCGGCGACGACGAACACGTGTGGCGAGATGCGGCCCCGGCGGAAGCCCTCCGACCAGGCGCGGCGGGGTATCCCGGACATCACGCGGCCCCGCCGCTGCC
>NZ_JAPDPH010000490.1 GCF_026013475.1 Micromonospora yasonensis
CCCGCCAGGACGTAGTAGGTGTGGACGCCCTCGACCGTGAGGTTGTGCACCCGCTGAACGCGGGTCTGATGCTTGATGGCGGTGATCTGAACCCAGGTCCCGCTGGCGGTCTGGAGCCAAGCGCCGACGGTGAGATGCTCCGCCTCCACCCATCGGCCGGCATCCGGCAGCCAGAACGGGTGACCTCCGGTTGCCACGATCGTGCCGGTGGCCGACCCCGCCTTGCCATCGGTGTCGACGGTGATCGTGTAGAGATGCTTGACACCGTTGCCGGTGATCAAGTTGGTGACCGGGCGGAGCTGCCGGTTCCCGGTCTCCACGTCCGAGGACAGCACCTCCTCGCCGACCTTCACCTGCTCGATCGGCTTGCTGGCGCCGTTGGCGAGCAGCAC
>NZ_JAPDPH010000491.1 GCF_026013475.1 Micromonospora yasonensis
CGAGGGCCTGGCGGATGACGCGTTCCTGGGATGGTCCGTTGGGTGCGGTGAGGCCGTTGCTGGCGCCGTCCTGGTTGACGGCGGAGCCGCGGATGACGGCGAGGATGTGGTGGCCGCGTTTCTGGGCCACTGAGAGTCGTTCCAGCAGCAGCAGGCCGGCGCCTTCGCCCCAGCCGGTGCCGTTGGCGGCGGCGGCGAAGGGTTTGCATCGGCCGTCGGGGGCGAGTCCGCGTTGTCGGCTGAATTCGATGAGCATGCCGGGGGTGGCCATGACGGTGACGCCGCCGGCGAGGGCGAGGTCGCATTCGCCGTTGCGGATCGCTTGGGTGGCGAGGTGCATCGCGACGAGGGAGGAGGAGCAGGCGGTGTCCACGGTGACCGCCGGCCC
>NZ_JAPDPH010000492.1 GCF_026013475.1 Micromonospora yasonensis
ACCTGCCAGCCGACGATCATGCGGGAGTACACGTCGAGAATGAACGCGGCGTACACCCAGCCCACGCTGGTGCGCACGTAGGTCAGGTCGGCGACCCACAGCTGGTTCGGATGTTCCGCGGTGAAGTCCCGTTTGACCAGGTCCGCGGGCCGGTTGGTCTCGGCTGCCGGGCGGGTCGTGCGCGGCGTTTTGTCGCGCAGCAGCCCGCGTAGCCCGGACTCGCGCATCAGCCGCTCGACCCGTGCAGCGGGCCACTCGCACACCGCGTCGGCGCAGCTCGTGCCAGACCTTGCGGGCCCCGTAGACGCCGTAGTTCTCCGCGTGGATCCGCTCGATCACCGCGGTCAGCTCCTCATCGCGTCGGGAGCGGGCGCTGGCC
>NZ_JAPDPH010000493.1 GCF_026013475.1 Micromonospora yasonensis
TGTCCGACGTCGCGACAGGTTGATGGGTCACGAACTATCTCCTGATTCAGGTCCGGTAGGGGTGGTGGCGGCACCGCGCCCCGAAAGGGGGGCAGGCGCGGTGAGGGGCATTCGCACGGAGACTAACCAGCACCCCCGACACCCGGCTTCCCGTTTAGCGGCCCTGGTGGCGCGGAGCACGCCTCAGTCCGTCGCCCGGTATTCACGCGGGCTGATCCCGCGTACCCGCTTGAACGCGGCGCTGAGCGCGAACGGGCCGCCGTAGCCGACCCGGCGGGCGACCGCGGTGAGGGTCAGTTCGGTGTCCCGCAGCAGGTCGGCGGCGAGCGCGAGCCGCCAGCCGGTGACGAAGGCCATCGGCGGCTCGTGATCGCGG
>NZ_JAPDPH010000494.1 GCF_026013475.1 Micromonospora yasonensis
TTCCAGGTCGAGGTCGGTGTTGCGGGCGTAGATTCCGCCACCGTTCTCGCAGGCGGTGTTCTCCTTGATGGTGGACAGGACGATCTTGACGAAGCCGCCGGAGCTGAACACGCCGCCGCCGTTCTCGCCGGCCCGGTTGTTCTCGATCGAGGTCTTGAAGATCTCCACCGTGCCGGCCTTGTCCCGGCCCTCCCACGTGTAGGAGTTCTTCTCCTTCTCCTTCTCCTTGCCCTCGCCGTTGGCGATGCCGCCGCCGTTCTTGCCGGCGGTGTTGTTGTCGATGCGGGATTCCTTGACCGAGAGCACGCCGACGTTGAAGATGCCACCACCGTTCTTCTCGGCGTGGTTGTTCTCGATCTTGCTTTCCTCGACGTCC
>NZ_JAPDPH010000495.1 GCF_026013475.1 Micromonospora yasonensis
GCGGACCCGTAAGCCGGTGGAGGCCACCGCGGCGGGTACGTCGTCGTCGACGTTGACGGCCCGCCCGGACGGGACGGTGGAGCTGACGCAGTCGGCGGTGCCGACCCGTACCCGGGTCGACGGCCAGTGGAAGAACCTGGACCCGACCCTGGTCCGACACGCCGACGGCAGCATCACCGCCGCGGTGACCACCAACCAGGTACGCCTCTCCGCCGGCGGCACCGGCCCGCTGGCCGAGCTGACCAGCGGTGACCGGGCGGTGTCGCTGACCGCGCCGATGCCCCTGCCCGCACCGGTGCTGTCCGGACCCACCGCCACCTACCCCGACGTGCTGCCCGGCGTCGACCTCACCGTCCGCGTCACCGGC
>NZ_JAPDPH010000496.1 GCF_026013475.1 Micromonospora yasonensis
AGCGGGCGGGATGTGCCCGAGCTCGCCGTGCAAGCGGCGGTTGTTGTACCAGTCGATGTACTCGACGGTGGCCATCTCCAGGTCGTCGAGCCCGCGCCACGGACCTCGGTTGCGGACGAGCTCGGCCTTGTACAGAGAGTTGAACGCCTCGGCCATCGCGTTGTCGTACGAGTCGCCCTTGGACCCGACCGAGGCGACAGCGCCGGCCTCGGCGAGCCGCTGGCTGTAGCGAATCGCTCGATATTGGACTCCCCTGTCCGAGTGATGGACCAGTCTGCGCAGGTCAGCACCCTGACTCTCGCGGCGCCAGATCGCCATCTTCAGCGCGTCGAGAGCCAGATCCGTGTAGAGGCTGGTGGCG
>NZ_JAPDPH010000497.1 GCF_026013475.1 Micromonospora yasonensis
CTCGAGGTCGAGGTCGGTGTTGCGGGCGTAGATGCCGCCACCGTTCTCGCAGGCGGTGTTCTCCTTGATGATCGACATCACGATCTTGACGAACCCGCCGGAGCTGAACACGCCGCCGCCGTTCTCGCCGGCCCGGTTGCCGACGATGGCGGTCTTGAAGATCTCTACCGAGCCGGCCTCGTCGTGGCCCTTCACCAGCATCTTGTCCTTGGACTCGTTGCCGTTGGCGATGCCGCCGCCGTTCTCCCCGGCGGTGTTGTTGTCGATCCGCGATCCGACCACCTTGAGCACGCCGACGTTGAAGATGGCGCCGCCGTTCTGCTCGGCGTGGTTGTCGTTGAGGGTGCTCCACTCCACGTCG
>NZ_JAPDPH010000498.1 GCF_026013475.1 Micromonospora yasonensis
GATCGGCTCCTCGTCCACGCCGACGGCCGGGACGCCGTCGGAGTCGGCCACCGCGCCGGAGACCTCCGACGGGCGCTGCGGCACCTGCTCGGCGGGCGCTTCTTCGAGGATCACGTGGGCGTTGGTGCCGCTGATGCCGAACGAGGAGACGCCGGCGCGGCGCGGGTGCCCGTTCGGCCGCCAGTCGACCGCCTCGTCCAGCAGACGGACGGCACCGGCCGTCCAGTCCACGTGCGGGCTCGGCGCGTCGATGTGCAGCGAGCGGGGCAGCGTGCCGTGCCGCATCGCGAGGACCATCTTGATGATCCCGGCCGCCCCGGCGGCGGCCTGGGTGTGCCCGATGTTCGAC
>NZ_JAPDPH010000499.1 GCF_026013475.1 Micromonospora yasonensis
GCAGCAGGTGTCGTTCACGGTGGTCGAGCCGCCGCCGGCGGACACCACCCCGCCGACGGTCACCGCCTCGGTGACCGGCGAGAAGGACGCCAACGGCGCGTACGTACGCAGTGCGACGGTCACCCTGACCGCGTCGGACAGCGGCTCCGGCGTGGACCGGGTCGAGTACTCCCTCGACGGACAGCCCTACGCCGTCTACACCGCCCCGGTCACGGTCAACCAGCCGGGTCAGCACACGGTGAGTTACCGGGCCACCGACAAGGCCGGGAACACGTCATCGGCGCAGCAGGTGTCGTTCACGGTGGTCGAGCCGGCCCCGGCGGACACCACGCCGCCGACCGTGACC
>NZ_JAPDPH010000005.1 GCF_026013475.1 Micromonospora yasonensis
GCAGACGTACGTGCTCAGCGGCCGGCAGACGGTCACCCAGGCCGAGCAGGTGCGCCTCATCGGCGAGGCGATCGGCCGTGACCTGCACTGGCAGGACGTGCCCGCCCACGCCATCCGCCCGATGCTGGCGGTGGCGATGGGCAGCCCCGCGTTCGCGGATGCGGCATTGGCGGGCTGGGCTGCCCTGGTGGAGACGCCGGAGCAGGTGACCGACGACGTGGCGGCGGTGCTCGGGCGGCCCGCACGTTCGTTCGCCCAGTGGGCCACCGACCACGCCGCCGACTTCGCCTGATCCCGCCGCCGAGACGACTGCCCTGTCTCGGTGGCGTCAGCGGACGTGGCGGAAGAACTCCCGCACGTCGCCGACCAGGAGGTCGGGTGCTTCCAGGGCGGCGAAGTGCCCGCCGCGGTCGAACTCGGCCCAGTGCACGACGTTGTGGTCGCGTTCGGCGAGGGGTCGGATGGTGATGTCGTTGGGGAACACCGCCACCCCGGTCGGTACTGACGACCGCGGCTGGGCTTGGCCCCAGGTGCGGGCGTCCTCGTAGTAGATGCGGGCGGCGGATCCGGCTGTGCCGGTCAGCCAGTACACCGAGACGTCGGTGAGGATCAGGTCGCGGTCGACAGCGTCCTCGGGTAGGCCGGCGCTCGGGTCGGTCCATTCCTTGAACTTCTCGACGATCCACGCCAACTGGCCGACGGGTGAATCGGTGAGGGCGTAGGAGATCGTCTGCGGCCGGGTCGACTGGACGATGGCGTACCCACTCATGTCCCGGCCCCAGGTCGTCATCAGCGCGAGGCGGGCCTGGTCGGCCTCGGTGAGGCCGACCAGCTCGGCCGGATCACCGGAGGGGAAGGTCCCCAGGTTGTTGACGTGCACGCCGAGCACATGAACAGGGTCGACGCGGCCGAGCTCGGGGGAGACGATCGCTCCGGTGTCGCCACCCTGGGCGCCGTAGCGGTGGTAGCCGAGGCGCCTCATCAGCTCGGCCCAGGCGTGGGCCACCCGGTTGGTGTTCCAGCCCGAGGCGGCGAGTGGGCTGGAGAAGCCGAAGCCGGGCAGCGACGGGGCCACGACGTGGAAGGCGTCAGCGGGGTCGCCGCCGTACCGGGCGGGATCGGTCAACGGGCCGATGATCTTCATGAACTCCACGACCGAGCCGGGCCAGCCGTGGGTGAGGATGAGCGGCAGCGCGTCCGGCTCGGGCGAACGCACGTGCAGGAAGTGCATCTTCTGTCCGTCGATGACGGTGGTGAACTGGGGAAATTCGTTCAGCCGTGCCTCGTGGGCGCGCCAGTCGTACGTGGTCTGCCAGTAGTCGGCCAGGTCTTTCAGGTAGTCCAGCGGCACCCCGGCCTCCCAGCCGGCGCCCGGCAACTCCTCCGGCCAACGGGTGTGGGCGAGCCGGTGGCGCAGGTCGTCGAGGCTGTCCTGGGGAATCTCGATCCGGAACGGGGTGATCTGTTCGCTCATGAGCATCACGCTAGGGGTGAGCTAGGACAGGTTTGGCCCTAGCTTGCTGGCAGACTTACGGGCATGTTGGAAACCTCCGCCCGGCTGCTGCGTCTGCTCTCGCTGCTGCAAACTCCCCGCGACTGGCCTGGTACCGACCTGGCGCAGCGTCTTGAGGTCGACGTGCGGACCGTGCGCCGCGACATCCAGAAACTGCGCGACCTCGGCTACCCGGTGCACGCCACCCCCGGCGCGGCCGGCTACCGGCTCGGCGCCGGCACGAAGCTCCCGCCGCTGCTGCTCGACGACGAGGAGGCAGTCGCCGTCGCCATCGGGCTGCGGACCGCCGCCAGCGGCACGGTCACCGGCATCGAGGAAACATCGCTACGCGCACTGGCCAAGCTCGAACAGGTACTGCCGTCGCGCGTACGTCACCGGGTCAACCTGCTGCACTCGGTCACCGTCACGGTCCCCGCCGCCGGCCCCACCGTGGACCCGGACGTGCTGACCGTCGTCGCCGGGGTCTGCCGTGAACACCAACGGCTCCGCTTCGACTATCGCAGCCACGACGGCGCCGATTCGGTACGCGACACCGAACCTCACCGGCTGGTCCACACCGGCCGGCGCTGGTACCTGGTGGGCTGGGACACCGACCGGCGCGACTGGCGCACCTACCGGGTCGACCGGATCCGTCCCCGCGTCCCGACCGGCCCTCGCTTCACCCCCCGGCAGGCACCCGACGTCGACCTCGCCGGCTACCTGGCGCACGGTGTCTCCACCGCCCCCTACCGCTATCAGGCCCGGATCACCCTGTACGCGTCGGCCGAGACGGCCGCCGAACGGATCCCGCCCACCGTCGGTGTCATCGAGGCCGTCGACTCGCACACCTGCCTCCTGCACACCGGATCGAACTCCCTCGACGAAATCGCCGTCTACGTCGCATTGTTCGGCTTCCGCTTCCGGATCCACCAGCCACCCGAACTCATCGCACACATCCGGGATCTCACCGCCCGACTGACCGAGGCCATCGAGACGTTCTGAGCTCGTGACAGCGGAAACTCGCGCGACGGCACCGATGGACCGTCGTAGGGTGGCCGGCGGCCTGTCGTACCCCAGGGGTAGGAAGGCCGGAGCGGGCGGCGAGCGGGGGTGGTCGTGGTGAGTGTGGCGGAGCGGGCCGGGCCGGGAACGGCCCGGGTGCCGGCGCTGGGGGTGCTCGGTTACTACCTGGTCGCCTACCGGCGCACCTGGCGGGCGGGCGTCTTCTCGTCCTTCCTGCTGCCGGTGCTCACGGTGGTCGGGTTCGGCGTCGGTGTCGGCGCGTACGTCAACCGGGGCGTCGGCGGGGTGCCCTACCTGGACTGGCTGGTCCCCGGCCTGATCGCGTCCGCCGCGCTGCAGACCGCGGTGGCCGAGTCGACCTGGCCGGTGCACAGCAACTTCAAGTGGATCCGGACCTACCACGCCCAGGTCGCCGCGCCGCTGCGGGTCGGCGACATCGTGGCCGGCCACCTCGCCTTCGTGCTGTTCCGGGTGGTCACCAGCGTGGTGGCGTTCCTGCTGGTGACGGCGCTGTTCGGGGCGTTGCGCTCGCCGTGGGCGCTGACCGTCCCGTTGGTGGTCCTGCTGCTCGGCCTGGCGGTGGCCGCGCCGACCTTCGCGTTCAGCGCCGCCGTGCCCAGCGACAGCTACCTGGCGCTGTTCTTCCGGTTCGCGGTGATCCCGATGACGCTCTTCGCCGGGGTGTTCTTCCCGGTGGAGCAGCTGCCGGGCGGGCTGCGCCAGCTCGCGTACCTGACCCCGCTCTGGCACGGCGTGGACCTGTGCCGGGCCGCCACGCTGGGCGTGCCTCCGCAGTGGTCGGTCGCCGGTCACCTGCTCTACCTCGCCGCCTGGGCCGCCGCCGGCTGGCTGCTGGCCACGCGCGTGTTCCGCCGCTCGCTCGTCGTCTAGGAGGATCCCGTGGTCGCTCTCGTCCTGCCCCGGCTGGTCGGCCCGGCGGGGGTGCGCCGCTCCGCCTCGGTGGCCGAGCGCAACCTCACCGCGCTGAAGAGCGCGTACTGGCTGGTGCTGCTCTCCGGCTTCCTGGAGCCGGTGCTCTACCTCTTCTCGATCGGCGTCGGGGTGGGCGCGCTGGTCGGCGACCTCACCCTGCCCGGCGGGCAGGTGGTGTCGTACGCGGCGTTCGTGGCCCCGGCGATGCTGGCCTCGTCGGCGATGAGCGGGGCGCTCTCCGAGACCACCTTCAACTTCTTCGGGAAGATGAAGTACATGAAGCTGTACGACGGGGTCATCGCGACCCCGGTGCAGCCGTTCGAGATCGCCCTCGGCGAGCTGGGCTGGGCGATGATCCGGGGCAGCCTCTACTCGGCGGCCTTCCTGGTGATCATGGTGGCGTTGGACCTGACCACCGGGCTGCGGGCGCTCCTCGCCTTCCCGGCCGCGGTGCTGGTCGGCTTCGCGTTCGGCGCGCTCGGCATGACGGTCTCCACCCTGATGCGCAGCTGGCAGGACTTCGACCTGATGGGTTCGGCCCAGTTCACCCTCTTCCTCTTCTCCGGCACGTTCGTCCCGGCCGAGGCGTATCCGGCGGTGCTGCGCTGGGTGGTCGAGGTGACCCCGCTCTACCGGTCGGTGCACCTGCTCCGGGGCATCAGCGTCGGGACGTCCGGCTGGTCGTGGCTGCTCGACCTGGCCTACCTGCTGGTGCTGACCGTCGTGATGCTGGTGGTGGCCTCCGGGCGGATGGGCCGGTTGCTCTACAAGTAGGAAGTTTTCCGCCTGCTCGTCGGGGCATCTCACGGGGACGATGCGACGACGAGGGAGGGGCGATGGCCGCCGACGAGTCTTCCGCCCAGGCCAGGCGCGACCAGGCCGGACCCGACCGGGCCGGACACGCCCGGAACGGACACGCCCGCAACGGGTACGAACGGGACCAGCCGGCCGGGCCGGACGCCGGCCCGGCCAGCCCGACCGAGCTGCCGGGCACCGGGTGGGTCGCGACGTTCAAGCGCACGGTCAAGGAGTTCCAGGAGGACAACCTCACCGACTGGGCCGCCGCGCTCACCTACTACGGGGTGCTGTCGATCTTCCCGGGCCTGCTGGTGCTGATCTCCCTGCTCGGCCTGTTCGGCGCCGGCGCCACCAAGGGCGTCGAGAACACGGTCAACCAGGTGGTGCGGGAGGACAACATCCGGCACATCATCACGATGGCGATCGAGCAGGCGGGTCGCTCCGGCGGCCTGGCCAGCCTCGCCGCGGTCCTCGGTCTGCTCGCCGCGTTCTGGTCCGCCTCCGGGTACGTCAGCGCCTTCATGCGCGCCTCCAACAGCATCTACGACGTGCCGGAGGGACGGCCGGTCTGGAAGACCCTGCCGGTCCGGCTCGGCGTCACCGCCGTGATCGGCCTGCTGCTGCTGGCCGCCGCGGTCATCGTGGTCTTCACCGGCCGCCTCGCCCAGCAGGCGGGCAGCGCCATCGGGCTCGGCTCGACCGGCGTGACGGTGTGGAACATCGCCAAGTGGCCGGTGCTGCTGGTGCTGGTCAGCCTGATGTTCGCGATCCTCTACTGGGCCTCACCGAACGCCCGGCACGGCGGCTTCCGCTGGGTCAGCCCCGGCGGCGTGCTGGCCGTGGTGATCTGGGTGGTGATCTCCGGCCTCTTCGGTGTGTACGTCAGCAACTTCGGCTCGTACAACAAGACCTACGGGGCGCTGGCCGGCGTGATCATCTTTCTGGTCTGGCTCTGGCTGAGCAACATCGCCATCCTGTTGGGCGCGGAGTTCGACGCCGAGCTGGAACGCAGCCGGGCGATCGAGGCCGGGCACCCCGCCACCGAGGAGCCGTACGTCGAGCTGCGCGACGACCGCAAGCTGAAGAAGAAGCGCAACTCGGCCCCCCGTCGCCGCTGACCCGTACGCCCCGTTCCGCCCTCGTCGCGCACCGTGCGACGAGGGCGGATGGTTTTTCTAGATCCACTCCTGCTTTTGCTCAGATGGACAAAAGTTTGGACTGGATCTGCCGAAGCTATGGACACGTCACCCCGAAGGCTCCTACTGTGTCGGACACGACACATCGCCGTTGCGTCGATGTGAACGACTCCGATGCGGAGGTGAGTCCCGGTGCGGACGGTGGACCCCCTGCACGTACAGCTCCTGCGACTGCTCCGGGACGAGGGCGCGGTCTCCCGTGCCGAACTCGGCGACCGGTTGGAGATGCCCCGCCCGCGCCTGCTGGCCGAGCTGGAGCGTCTGGTCGGCCTCGGCTACGTCGCCGAGGCCGGGCTGGCCGCCTCGCGGGGCGGCCGACGGTCCACCCTGGTCGAGCTGAGCCCGCACCTGCGCTTCGCCGCGGTCGACCTGGGCGCCAGCTCGATCGACGTCGAGGTGGTGAACGGCCGGCTGGAGACGGTGGCCGCGTACGCCGAGCAGGCCGACATCCGCTCCGGGCCGAAGGTGACCCTCCAGCGGGTCAACGAGCTGCTGCACAAGGCCAAGGTGGACGGGGCGTACGAACGGCTCGACGCGGTCGGCATCGGCGTGCCGGGGCCGGTGAGCTTCCGCGACGGGGTGCCGGTCTCGCCGCCGATCATGCCCGGCTGGGACCGGTTCCCGGTCCGCGAGCTGCTGACCCGGGAGCACGGCTGCCCGGCGGTGGTCGACAACGACGTGAACATCATGGCCATCGGCGAGCGGCACGGGGGCGTCGCCCACTCGGTGGACGACTTCCTGTTCATCAAGATCGGCACCGGCATCGGTTGCGGCATCTACCTCAACGGCGAGGTCTACCGGGGCACCGACGGCTGCGCCGGCGACATCGGCCACATCCAGGTCGACCCGAACGGTCCGATGTGCTCCTGCGGGAACGTGGGCTGCCTGGAGGCCGTCTTCAGCGGCGCCGCGCTGGCCCGGGAGGCCACTGCGGCCGCCCGCGCCGAGGTCTCGCCGGCGCTCGCCGAGCGGCTGGCGGCCCGGGGCGCGGTGACCGCGCTGGACGTGGCGCAGGGGGCGGCCGAGGGGGACGTCACCTGCATCCAGCTGATCCGCGACGGCGGCCGGCGGGTGGGCAGCGTGCTGGCCGGGCTGGTCAGCTTCACCAACCCGTCGATGATCGTGATCGGCGGCGGGCTCGCCCAGCTCGGCCACATCCTGCTCGCCGAGATCCGCAGCGTGGTCTACCGCCGCTCGCTGCCGCTGGCCACCGGCAACCTGCCGGTCGTCCTGTCCGAGCTGGGCCCGCGCGCCGGCGTTGCCGGCGCCGCCGTGCTCGCCAGCGACCTGGCCTTCGGGGAGGCGGCATGAGCGCGGCGTCCACAGACCACGGGGGACCGGCCGGCCCGGGACGGCGCGGGACGGGCGATGCCGGCCCGGGGGAGCACGCCGTCCCGGGACGGACCGATCGCAGCGAGGAGCACGACGTGACGAAGACGCCGCTGGTGGAGGCCCCCGCCGACACCGTCGCGGGCGAGGTGGTGCTGCGCCTCACCGACGTGGTCAAGACCTTCCCCGGCGTACGGGCGCTGGACGGGGTGCAGCTGGAGGTGCGCGCCGGCGAGGTGCACTGCCTGCTCGGGCAGAACGGCGCCGGCAAGTCCACCCTGATCAAGGTGCTCGCCGGGGTGCACCGGCCGGACTCCGGGGGGGTCGAGTGGCGCGGCCAGCCCGCCGCCTTCGCCAACCCGCAGGCCGCGATGCGGGCCGGGATCGCCACCATCTATCAGGAACTCGACCTGGTCGAGGACCTGTCGGTGGCGGAGAACGCCTTCCTCGGCCACGAGCCGCGCCGGCTCGGCTTCGTCCGCCGGGGCCACATGGCCCGGCGTACCCGGCAGATCCTGGCCCGGCTCGGCCACCCGGAGATCCCGCCCGGCCGGCTGGTCCGGCAGCTGCCCGCCGCCGGCAAGCAGATCGTCAGCATGGCCCGGGCGCTCTCCCACGAGGCCCGACTGATCATCATGGACGAGCCGAGCGCCGTGCTCGCCCACGACGAGGTGGGCAACCTGTTCCGGATCATCCGGGAGCTCACCGCGCAGGGCATCGCGGTCATCTACATCTCGCACCGGCTGGAGGAGATCCGCGAGATCGGCGACCGGGTCACCGTACTCAAGGACGGCCGGACCACCGCGGCGAACCTGCCGGCGCGCGACACCCCGACCCGCGACCTGGTCGCCCGGATGACCGGCCGGACCATCGAGTACGTCTTCCCGGAGCGCCCGGCCGACGACCCTGCCGGCGCGGAGCTGCTGCGGGTGGACGGGCTGACCCGGCACGGCGAGTTCGCCGACGTCTCGCTGAGCGTTCGGGCCGGGGAGATCGTCGGCATCGCCGGCCTGGTCGGCTCGGGCCGGTCCGAACTGCTGGAGACCATCTACGGCGCCCGGCGGGCACAGGCCGGCACGGTGCGGATGGGTCGTCGGACGTTGCGCCCGGGCAGCGTCGGCGCGGCCGTGAGGGCCGGCATGGGGATGGCGCCGGAGGAGCGCAAGAGCCAGGCGCTGCTGCTCGGCGAGCCGATCTACCGCAACGTCACCCTCGCCACCTTCGGCCGGTACGCCCGCCTCGGCTTCACCGACGCCGGGCGGGAACGGACCGAGGCGGCCCGGATCGCCGACTCGCTCGAACTGCGCCCCCGCGACGTACGCCGGCCGGTGCGCACCCTCTCCGGCGGCAACCAGCAGAAGGTGGTGGTCGGCCGGTGGCTGCTCGGGGACACCCGGCTGCTGCTGCTCGACGAGCCGACCCGGGGTGTCGACGTGGGCGCCCGGGCCGAGCTCTACCAGGTGGTGCGGGAACTGGCCGCGCGGGGCGTCGGGGTGCTGCTGGTCTCCAGCGAGGTGCCCGAGGTGCTCGGCCTGGCCGACCGGGTGCTGGTCATGCGGGAGGGCCGGGTGGTCCGGGAGGCCCCGGCCGGCGAACTCGACGAGAACACCGTGCTCGACCTCGTCATGGCGGGGTCCCTGATGGAAGGCGCACCGGCATGAACCGGCGCAGCGCGCAGACCGACGTGTGGATGGAGGCGGCGGCATGAGCGAGACGACACCCACGGCCACCCCGGAACGGGCGGCGGGGCTGCCGGCCCAGTCGCCGCCGGTCGACCCGGCCGAGACGGCCAAGGCCGAGGCGCCGGCGGGGCTCTCCTGGTGGCGCGGGGACGGCGGGGAGGGCGCCAAGCGCAACCTCGGCCTGCTGGCCACCCTGGTGGTGCTGGTCGTCATCGGCATCCTCACCCGGCCCGACCTCTACGGGAACGCGAGCTGGGTGTGGGGCAACACGCTCACCATCCTCAAGCTCGCCTCGGTGGTCGGCGTGGTCACCGTCGGGATGACCTTCGTGATCATCGGCGGCGGCATCGACCTGTCGGTCGGCGCGATCGTCGCGCTCGCCGGGGTCTGGTGCACCACGCTCGCCACCCAGAGCTACGGCGCCGGCGGCATGATCTTCAGCGCGCTGACCGTCGGGCTCGCCGTCGGCGTGGTGAACGGCCTGCTCATCTCGTACGGGCGGCTGGTGCCGTTCATCGCCACGCTGGCCATGATGGTGGCCGCCCGGGGCCTGGCCGCCCAGATCTCCGGCAAGCAGACCCAGGTCTCGAACAACCAGTTCATCAACGGCATCGCCAGCACCAACGTGCTCGGCATCCCGCTGCTGGTCTACATCCTCGCCGCAGTGGTGATCGCCGGCTGGGTGCTGCTCAACCGGACCACCTTCGGCCGCCGTACGGTGGCGGTCGGCGGCAACCCGGAGGCGGCCCGGCTCGCCGGCATCAACGTCCGCCGGCACACGCTGCTGCTCTACGCGCTCTCCGGCCTCTGCTGCGGCATCGCCGCGGTCATGCTGACCGCGCAGGCCACCTCCGCCCAGGCGGCGATGGCGAACCTCTACGAGCTGGACGCGATCGCCGCCGCGATCATTGGCGGCACGCTGCTCAGCGGCGGGCGGGGCACCATCGTCGGTTCCCTGCTCGGGGTAATCATCTTCTCCACCATCAC
Source organism: Micromonospora yasonensis (assembly GCF_026013475.1). Taxonomy (GTDB): domain Bacteria; phylum Actinomycetota; class Actinomycetes; order Mycobacteriales; family Micromonosporaceae; genus Micromonospora; species Micromonospora yasonensis. The sequence continues at coordinate 9,441 of NZ_JAPDPH010000005.1, forward strand.
CAACCTCTTCGCCATCAACGGCCTCTCCACGGAGGCGCAGAACATGGTCAAGGGCGGCATCATCGTCGCCGCCGTCCTGGTCCAGCAGGTCCAGTTCGGCAGCCTCACCCAGTTCCTCCACCGCAACCGGACCACCACCACCTGAGTTCACCGCGACACCGGCGGCCACCTCGACAGCGACGGTGGCCGGGCCCAGCACACCCTTTTTCACCCCACCACCTCATCAGGAGGCCGTTATGACAACGCAGGGTCGCGACCTGTCGCGCCGCCGGCTGCTCTTCGGCGGGGCCGCGCTCTCCGCCGGCGTAGTGCTCGCCGGCTGCACCAGCAACGAGCAGGAGCCCACCTCCGCGCAGACCAAGGCCGCGGCGACCGGCGGCAACAGCGAGCCGGGCAAGAAGGTGACCATCGGCTTCTCCGCCCCGGCCGCCGACCACGGCTGGATCGCCGCCATCACCAACAACGCCAAGGCGCAGGCCGGGGCGTACTCCGACGTGGAGCTCAAGTCGGTGGAGGCCGGCGCGGACGCGGCGGCCCAGCGCGCCGCGCTGTCCACCCTGATCTCCCAGAAGCCCGACGTGATCGTGCTGCTGCCGCACGACGGCAAGGAGCTCAACGCGTTCGGCCTGGAGGCGATGAAGGCCGGCATCCCGGTGGTCAACCTGGACCGGGCCTTCCCCGACGCCCGGGCCTACCGGCTGCAGATCAAGGGCGACAACTACGGCATGGGTGTGGCCGCCGCCACCTACATCGCCGAGCAGCTCAAGGCCAAGGGCGTCAGCAACCCGATCATCGGGGAGATCCCCGGCATCGACTCCCTGGAGCTGACCCAGGAACGCTCCAAGGGCTTCGCCGACACCCTCGCCTCGTACGGCCTGAAGGTGGCCAACCGCCGCCCGGCCGAGTTCACCGCCGACTCGGGGCAGCAGGCCGCCACCGGCCTGTTCCAGGCGCTGCCCAAGATCGACGCGATCTGGAACCACGACGACGACCAGGGCATCGGGGTCCTCGCCGCGGTCAACCAGGCCAACCGCAAGGACTTCTTCATGGTCGGCGGCGCCGGCTCGAAGAAGGCGATGGAGGACATCAAGGCCGACAACACCGTGCTGAAGGCGACCGTCACCTACAGCCCCTCGATGGCCTCCTCGGCCATCTCGCTGGCCCGGCTCATCGGCCAGAAGAAGGGCATGTCGGACCTGGTGGAGCTCCAGGTCCCGAAGGAGATCGTGCTCGCCTCGGAGACGATCACCAAGGAGAACGCGAGCGACTACCTGAAGCTCGGGTTCTGACACACGGGGGGAGACCCACCTTGTCCACTCACGACAGACTCCTGCGGGTCGGCATGGTCGGCTACGCGTTCATGGGCGCCGCGCACTCCCAGGCGTGGCGCACCGTGAACCGGGTGTACGACCTGCCCGCGCGGGTGCGGATGGCGCTCATCAGCGGCCGGGACGGCGCGAAGGTGGCCGAGGCCGCCGACCGGCTCGGCTGGGAGGGGCACACCACGGACTGGCGCCGCCTGGTCGAGTCCGATGAGATCGACGTGGTCGACATCTGCACACCAGGGGACAGCCACTGCGAGATCGCCATCGCCGCGTTGGCCGCCGGCAAGCACGTGCTCTGCGAGAAACCCCTCGCGAACACCGTCGCCGAGGCCCGGGAGATGGCGGCGGCCGCCGCCCGCGCCCGGACCGCCGGGGTACGCACGATGTGCGGGTTCAACTATCGCCGGGTGCCCGCGGTCACCATGATGCGGCAGCTCGTCGCCGACGGGCGGCTCGGCGAGATCCGGCACGTCCGCGCGGTGTACCTGCAGGACTGGATCGTCGATCCGCAGTTCCCGCTGGTCTGGCGGTTGCAGAAGGACAAGGCGGGCTCCGGCGCGCTGGGTGACATCGGTGCGCACATCATCGACCTCACCCAGTTCGTCACCGGCCAGCTGATCACCGGGGTCAGCGCGGCGACCGAGACCTTCGTCAAGGAACGGCCGTTGCCGGCCGGGTCGAGCGGCCTGGCTGCGCAGGCCGACGGCCACGGCCAGGCGATGGGCGAGGTCACGGTGGACGACGCGGCGGTCTTCGTGGCCCGGCTCGACGGGGGCGCGCTCGCCACGTACGAGGCGAGCCGGTTCGCCACGGGCCGCAAGAACGCGCTCCGGGTGGAGATCAACGGATCGCTCGGCTCGGTGGTGTTCGACCTGGAACGCCTCAACGAGCTGGAGTTCTACGACGCCACCCGGCCCAGCGCCGAGCAGGGCTTCACCCGGATCCTGGTGACCGAGCCGGAGCACCCGTACCTGTCGGCCTGGTGGCCGCCCGGCCACATCATCGGCTACGAGCACTCCTTCACCCATCAGATGCGCGACTTCGTCGAGGCGGTCGCCACCGGCACCGACCCGGCGCCGTCGTTCGCCGACGCGTTGCAGGTCCAGCTCGTGCTGGACGCGGTGGCCCGATCGGCCGAGCTGGCCACGTGGACGGAGGTGGAGCCCGCGCTGGCCGAACTGGCCGCCTGACCCGACGCGGCGCCCGCCGGCGCCGCCCGACCAGCTTCCCGGAGTCGACCGGCGAGGGCCCGCCGCGGTTGCGCCCCGCGGCGGGGACGAGGTCGACCTCGGGAAGCGTGCCGCCGGAGTCCTCCGCGGCACGACCAGCACGGCCGTCCGGTGCGGCCGGACCGGGATTCCCCGGCCGCACCGGCGGGCCGGCCCGACGAGGACGGAAAGGAAACACGATGCGTACGGGTGTCTGGCTGGTGGGAGCGCGCGGTTCGGTCGCGACCACCAGCATCGTCGGGGCACTGGCCCTGCGGGCCGGGCTCACCGGCCCGACCGGCTGCGTCACCGAGCTGCCCGACCTGCGCGGGCCGGCCCTGCCGGCCTTCGCCGACCTGGTATTCGGCGGCCACGACGTGGTGGCGTGTCCGCTCACCAAACGGGCCGAGGCGCTCGCCACCGCCGGGGTGGTGCCCGGCCGGCTGGTGGACGCCCTCGCCGGGGAACTGGCCGGCGTCGAGGAGGAGTTGCGGCCCGCCCCCAGCGGGGGCACCCAGGCGGACCGGATCGACGCGGTGGCCCGCGACCTGACCGCCTTCCGGGACGGGCACCGGCTGGACCGGGTGGTGGTGGTCAACGTCTCCGCCACCGAACCGGCCCCCGCCGCGCACCCGGCCCACCACGACCTCGCCGCGCTCCGGGACGCGCTCGCCGGCCCCGCCGACGTGCTGCCGCCCAGCTCGGCGTACGCGTACGCGGCGTTCACCGCCGGCTGCCCGTACGTCGACTTCACGCCGTCCACCGGGGCCCGGCTGCCCGCCCTGGCGGCGCTGGCCGCCGAACGCGGCCTGCCGTACGCCGGGCACGACGGCAAGACCGGGGAGACCCTGGTCAAGTCGGTGCTCGCGCCGATGTTCGCGATGCGGAACCTGGCGGTGCGCTCCTGGTCCGGGCTGAACCTGCTCGGCGGCGGGGACGGTGCCACGCTCGCCGAGCCGGCCGCGAACGCGGCCAAGGTGGCCAGCAAGCAGCGGGTGCTCGGGGAGACCCTCGGCTACGTCCCGCAGGGCGACACCCGGATCGACCACGTGGCGGAGCTGGGCGACTTCAAGACCGCCTGGGACCTGGTCACCTTCGCCGGTTTCCTCGGCACCGGGATGCGGATGGAGTTCACCTGGCACGGCTGCGACTCGGCGCTGGCCGCCCCGCTGGTGCTCGACCTGGCCCGGATCACCGCCGCCGCGCACGCCGCCGGCCGCACCGGGCCGCTGACCGAGCTGGCCTTCTTCTTCAAGGACGGCATCGGCGCACCCACCCACTCGCTGGCCGAGCAGTGGACCCTGCTCCGCGACTTCGTCGCCGGCCTGCACGCCGGGACGACCCGATGAGTCGCCTCGCCGACCTCGCCGAGCTGGTCCGGGCGCCCGCCGCGCTCTCCGTACCGGGGGACGTGCTGGCCGGCGCGGCGGCGGCCGGCACGCTGGACCGGCGTACGCCCGCGCTGGCCGGGGCGTCGGTGCTGCTCTACTGGGCCGGCATGGCGGGCAACGACTGGGCCGACCGGCGGCTGGACGCGGTCGAACGCCCCGAGCGACCGATCCCGTCGGGCCGGGTCCACCCGGCCGCCGCGCTCGGTGTCGCCGCCGGCCTGACCGCCGCGGGAGTCGCCCTCGCCACCGCCGCCGGTGGCCGGCGCGCCGCCGCCGTCGCGGTTCCGCTCGCCGCCGCGATCTGGGGGTACGACCTGCTCGCCAAGGACACCGCGGCCGGTCCGGCCGTGATGGCCGCCTGCCGGGGCCTGGACGTCCTGCTCGGCGCGAGCGCCGGGCCGGGCCGCCGGGGTGCGGCGCGACCCGTGCGGCGGGCGGCGCCGGCGTTGCTCCGGGCGGTGCCGGCGGCGCTGACCGTGGCCGCGCACACCTGGACCGTCACCGCGCTGTCCCGGCGCGAGGTCTCCGGCGCGGACCGGCGGCTGCCCCGGGCCACCCTGGCCGGCACCGCCCTGGTCGCGGCCACCGCGCTGGGCCGCGCCGACCCGGTCCCGATGGCGCTCGCCGCCGGCTACGCCACCCGGTACGGCGCCGCGCAGGCGAAGGTGCTCGCCGACCCGTCGCCGCCCCGGGTACGGGCCGCCGTCGGCGCGGGCATCACCGGGCTGCCCGCCCTGCAGGGCGCGCTGACCGCCCGGGCCGGCGCCCGGTACCTCGGCCTCGCCGTCGCCGCGGCCGCGCCGCTCGGCCGCCGCCTGGCCCGACTCATCTCACCGACATGACCGCCCGACCGGCGCTCGACCCCACCGCCCTGCGCTTCGGGTACGGGACCAACGGCTTCGCCAACCACCGCCTCACCGACGCGCTCGCGGTCCTGGCCGACCTCGGCTACCACGGCGTGGCGCTCACCCTGGACCACGACCACCTGGACCCGTTCGCGCCGGAGCTGGCCCGCCGGGTCGCCGCCGTCGCCGGGCGGCTGAGCGCCCTCGGTCTCGGGGTGGTGGTCGAGACCGGGGCCCGCTACCTGCTCGACCCGTGGCACAAGCACGCCCCGACGCTGCTGCACGACGACCCGGCGCTGCGGATCGAGTTCCTCCGCCGGGCGGTCCGGATCGGCGCGGACCTGGGCGCGGAGGCGGTCTCCTTCTGGGCCGGCGTACGCCCGCCCGAGGTGCCGGCCGAAGTCGCCCGGGACCGCCTGGTCGCTGGCTGCGCCACGGTGTGCGCCGAGGCGGAGGCGGCCGGCGTGCCGCTCGGTTTCGAACCCGAGCCGGGAATGCTGGTCGAGGACATCGCCGGGTGGCGGTGGCTGCGCGACGCGCTCGGCGCGCCGCCCCGGTTCGGCATCACCCTCGATATCGGGCACTGCCGCTGCCTCGAGCCGGCCCCGGTGCCCGACTGCGTGGCCGCGGTCGCCGAGCACCTGGTCAACGTGCAGATCGACGACATGCGCCGGGGTGTGCACGAGCACCTGGAGTTCGGCACCGGCGAGATCGACTTCCCGCCGGTGCTGCGCGCCCTCGCCGACGCCGGCTACCGCGGGCTGGTGGCGGTGGAGCTGCCCCGGCACTCGCACGCCGCGCCGGCCGTCGCCGCCCGCTCACTCGACTTCCTGCGCACCGCCGCCAAAGGCGGTGGCTGACCACCTGCCATCCGCTGGAAAGGGGAGACGGCATGACACCCGACCGACTGCGCGCCGCGCTGCACGACGTATCCGATCCGCAATGGTTGGACGCGGCCCTGCGCCGCGTCGCCACCGAACCCGCCGCGATCGCGCGGCTGTTCGCCGCCGCCGCCCGGCGGTGCGGTCGGGGGCCGCTTCCCGACCCGCCCGGCTGGACCGCCGACGAGGCCGCCCGGGCGCTGCTGCTCACCGCGCTCCCCGGCGACCACGCCGTGCTGGCCGACTCGCTATACCGGCACGGCGACGCCGCCGAGAAGCGGGCCGTGCTGCGCGCCCTGCCGCTGCTGCCGATCGGGGCCGAGTGCGTGCCGCTGCTGCACGACGCGATCCGCACCAACGACACCCGCCTGATCGCTGCCGCGCTCGGCCCGTACGCCCGGCACCTTGAGCAGGCGGCCTGGCGGCAGGCCGTGCTGAAGTGCGTCTTCACCGGCGTACCGCTGGCCGTGGTGGACGACCTGGACGGCCGGGCGGACGGCGAGCTGGCGGCGATGCTGGCCGCGCTCGCCGCCGAACGGTACGCAGCCGGCCGGAGCATGCCGGCCGACGCCACCGACCTGCTCGCCCGGCTCGGCGCCGGCTCGCACCCCACCACCGCCTTGGAGGCGTGATGCGCATCTTCGACCCGCACATCCACATGACGTCCCGGACCACCGACGACTACGAGCGGATGGCCGCCGCCGGGGTACGCGCGGTGGTGGAGCCGGCGTTCTGGCTCGGCCAGCCGCGCACCAGCGTCGACTCGTTCGTCGACTACTTCGACTCGCTGATCGGCTGGGAGCCGTTCCGGGCCGGGCAGTTCGGCGTCCGGCACCACGCCACCGTGGCGCTGAACCCGAAGGAGGCCAACGACCCGCGCTGCCGCCCGGTGCTCGACGTGCTCCCGCGCTACCTGGACAAGGACGGCGTGGTCGCGGTCGGCGAGATCGGCTACGACTCGATGACCCCGGCCGAGGACGCCGCCTTCGCCGGCCAGCTCGCCCTGGCCGTGGCGCACGACCTGCCGGCCCTGGTGCACACCCCGCACCGGGACAAGGCGCGCGGGGTCGAGCGGACCCTGGCCGTGGTGGCCGAGTCCGGTATCGAACCCGGCCGGGTGCTGGTCGACCACCTCAACGAGGTCACCGTGAAGCTGGTCCGGGACACCGGCTGCTGGCTGGGCTTCTCCATCTACCCGGAGACCAAGATGTCGCCGCCCCGGATGGTCGAGCTGCTGAAGACGTACGGGACCGAGCGGATGCTGGTCAACTCGGCCGCCGACTGGGGGCGCTCCGACCCGCTGCTCACCCGGGCCACCGGGGAGGCGATGCTGCTCGCCGGGTTCACCGAGGACGACGTGGACCGGGTGCTGTGGCGCAACCCGGTGGAGTTCTACGGCCAGTCCGGGCGGCTGGACCTCAGCGACCTGGACGCGCCGGAGCCCACCTTCGCCGGCAACTCGATCCTGCGCGGGGGCGAGTGATGCGGTTCCGGCACCCCGACGGCAGCACCGTCCATCTCGGCTACTGCACCAACGTCCACCCCGCCGAGGACCTGGCCGGCGTCCTCGCCCAGCTCGACACGTACGCGGTCAACGTCCGGCGGGTGCTCGACACCGACCTGCTCGGCCTGGGACTCTGGCTGGCCGCCCCGGTCGCCGCCGAACTGGCCGCCGACCCGGCGGCCCGCCGCTGGCTCCGCCACGAGCTGGACGTGCGCGGGCTCGAGGTGGTCACCCTCAACGGCTTCCCGTACGCGGCCTTCCAGGCGCCGGTGGTGAAGCACGCGGTCTACCACCCGGACTGGACCACCCCGGAGCGGCTGGCGTACACCCTCGACCTGGCCCGGGTGCTGGCCGACCTGCTGCCCGACGACGCGGCCCGGGGCTCGATCTCCACTCTGCCGCTGGCCTGGCGGACGCCGTGGGACGCCGGTCGGGCCGACGCGGCCCGGCGCCGCCTCGACGAGCTGGCCGCCGGACTCGCGGCGGTGGAGCGGGAGACCGGCCGGACCATCCGGGTCGGCTTCGAACCGGAACCGGGTTGTCTCGTGGAGTCCACGGGACAGGCGGCCGAGGTATTGTCAACCATGGATACCGATCGGCTCGGGGTCTGCCTGGATCTGGCTCACCTCGCCTGCGCCTGGGAGGAGCCCGTCGAGGCGCTCGGGCGACTCCGGGCCGCCGGGCTGCCGGTGGTCAAGGTGCAGGTCTCCGCCGCCGTCGCGGCAGCCGACCCGGCCGCGTCCCGCGACGCGCTGCGCCGCTGGGTCGAGCCGCGCTTCCTGCACCAGACCAGGTCCGCCGGCTGCGCGGGCACCACCGACCCGGCCCACCCCGGGTACGCGGCCGACGACCTGGACGCCGCCCTCGACGCGCGCCTGCCCGGGCCGTGGCGGGTGCACTACCACGTGCCGCTGCACGCCCCGCCCGAGCCGCCGCTGGCCTCCACCGTGCCGGTGCTGCGGGCCGCCCTCGCCGAGCTCTACGCCGGACCGGTCGCCGGCTGCGACCACCTCGACGTCGAGACGTACACCTGGGGGGTGCTGCCGGAGTCGCGGCGGCCGCGCACCGGCGGGGAGCTGGCCGTCGGTATCGCCGCCGAGCTGGCCTTCACCCGCGCCGAACTGGCCGGCCTCGGCCTGGCCACGACCGTGGGGGTGGGCCGGTGAGCAAGCGTCTGGTGGTCCTGGACGTGGTGGGGCTGACCCCGCGGCTGCTGGCGCACATGCCCCGGCTGCGCGCGGTCGCCGAGGCCGGGTTCGCCGCCGAGCTGGGCACCGTGCTGCCGGCGGTCACCTGCTCGGTGCAGTCCACCTTCCTCACCGGCGAACCGCCGTCCGGGCACGGCATCGTCGGCAACGGCTGGTACTTCCGCGACCTCGGCGAGGTGTTCCTCTGGCGGCAGCACAACGCGCTGGTCGGCGGGGAGAAGCTGTGGCAGGCGGCCCGGCGGGTGGAGCCCGGCTACCGGGTGGCCAACGTCTGCTGGTGGTACGCGATGGGCGCCGACGTGGACTGGACGGTGACGCCCCGACCGATCTACTACGCCGACGGGCGCAAGGAACCGGACTGCTGGACCGACCCGCCCGAGCTGCACGACGCCCTGACCGACCGGCTCGGCACCTTCCCGCTGTTCACCTACTGGGGGCCGGGCGCCGGGCTGCCCTCGTCCCGGTGGATCTGCCGGGCCGCCGAGCAGATCCTCGCCGAGCAGTCGCCCGACCTGACCCTGGTGTACGTGCCGCACCTCGACTACGACCTGCAACGCTTCGGGCCGTCCGCGCCTGAGGCCGCCGCTGCGGCGGCGGAGCTGGACGGGGTGCTCGCACCGCTGCTGGACGCCGCCCGGGCGCGGGAGGCAACGGTGGTGGTGCTGTCCGAGTACGGCATCACCGACGTCTCCCGCCCGGTCGACGTGAACCGGCTGCTGCGCGCGGAGGGGCTGCTGCGGGTCTACACCCAGGCCGGGATGGAGTACCTGGACCCGTGGACGTCGCGGGCGTTCGCGGTCGCCGACCACCAGGTGGCGCACGTCTACGTGAAGGACCCGGCGGACGTGCCGGCGGTGGCGAAGCTGTGCGCGGCGCTGCCCGGGGTGGCCGAGGTGCTGGACGCCGCCGGCCAGGCCGGGTACGGGCTGGACCACGCGCGCTCCGGTGAGCTGGTGCTGGTGGCCGAGCCGGACGCCTGGTTCACCTACTACTACTGGCTCGACGACGCCCGCGCGCCCGACTTCGCCCGGCTGGTGGAGATCCATCGCAAACCCGGTTACGACCCGGCCGAGCTGTTCTTCGATCCGGCCGCGCCCGGCGCCGCGAAGCGGCGGGCGGCGGTGGCCCTGGCCCGCAAGAAGCTCGGCATGCGGTATCTGATGAGCGTGGTCGGGCTGGACGCCGGGGCGCGGGCGGTCCGCGGCTCGCACGGCCGGCTGCCCGCCGACCCGGCCGACGGGCCGGTGCTGCTCTGCTCCGACCCCGCGGCGGCCCGGGACCGGTTCGCCGCCACCGACGTCAAGGCCCTGCTGCTCCAGCTCGCCGGATTGGCCTCGGAGGCGCCATGACCCTCGCCGTCGCACCGACCGACCCGACCCTGCTGCGGGACCGCTTCGACGCCGCGCTCGCCGCGTTCCTGCGGGAACGGGGGCCGGGTCGGTCGGACGACGGGACGCGGGACGTCCACGCCGTGCTCCGCCGGTTCGTCCTGGCCGGTGGCAAGCGGTTGCGGCCGCTGTTCTGCTACTGGGGCTGGCGGGGCTTCGGCGGCCCCGACGATCAGCCGATCGTGGTCGCGTCGGCGGCCCTGGAGCTGTTCCACGCCTTCGCCCTGATCCACGACGACATTCTCGACGGCAGCGACCGCCGGCGCGGCGAACCCACCGTGCACCGGGTCTTCGCCGACCTGCACACCCGGTCCGGCTGGTACGGCGACCCCGACGCGTACGGCCGGGACACGGCCCTGCTCTGCGGCGACCTCTGCGCCGCCTGGTCGGGTCAGATGTTCCACGGCTGCGGGCTGGACCACGAGCGGATCCGGCGGGGGCACGTCCTCTTCGCCCGGATGCGGGTCGAGGTGATCGCGGGGGAGTACCTGGATGTGGTGGGCGCCGCGGGTGAAGGGTCGGTGGCCGAGGCCCTGACCGTGATCCGGTTGAAGACGGCGCGCTACACGGTGACCCGGCCGGTGCAGATCGGCGCGGCCCTGGCCGGCGCGGCCCCGGACCTGGTGGCGGCGCTGGCGGACTTCGGCGACCCGCTCGGCGAGGCCTTCCAGCTGCGCGACGACCTGCTCGGCGTCTTCGGCGACCCGGCGGTCACCGGCAAGTCCAACCTGGACGACCTGCGGGAGGGGAAGGCGACCGTGCTGCTGGCGCTGGCCCGCGCCGGCGCCGATCCGGCCCGGGCGGCCCGACTGCGGGCCCTGGTCGGCGACCCCGGCCTGGACCAGACGGGCGCCGCCGAGGTCCGCGAGATCATCGAGGCCACCGGGGCCCGGGCGGCGGTGGAGCGGATGATCCGGGCCCGGGCCGATGCCGCGCTGGCCGCGCTGGGCCGGCTGCCGCTGGCGGAACCGGCCCGGGCCGCCCTGGCCGACCTGGCCGCCCGCGCCGCCCACCGTCGCCACTGAGCGAGAAGGAAGGGCCCCTTGTTAACGCCTGGCGTGGTAAAGGGGCACCTTCTTAACGCGGACACCGGCCAGGTGAGGGCTTTCGCAAGCGGTCCGGCGTACATAGAGTGGGGGCGGCGACCGCGAGGTGGCCGGTGACCCGCCGGGAGGCGCAACCCGACGGGCCCAGGCGCGACCGCGCCCACCGGTGCTCCGACGGGTCGCCGGCACCCGGTCGCCCTCGCCCCGGTCCGCTACGGAATCCCCCCATCACGACAGGGGAGAAGGACAATGGCGCGACCCATCACGCTCTTCACCGGCCAGTGGGCCGATCTTCCGTTCGACGAGGTCTGCCGGCTCGCCGCCGAGTGGGGGTACGACGGCCTGGAGATCGCCTGCTGGGGCGACCACTTCGAGGTCGACAAGGCGCTCGCCGACGACTCGTACGTGGACCGGAAGCGGGCCACCCTCGCCAAGCACAACCTCCAGGTCTTCGCCATCTCCAACCACCTGGTCGGGCAGGCCGTCTGCGACCACCCCATCGACGAGCGGCACCAGGACATCCTGCCCGCCCGGATCTGGGGCGACGGCGAGCCGGAAGGGGTCCGCCGGCGGGCCGCCGAGGAGATGAAGGACACCGCGCGGGCGGCGGCGAAGCTCGGGGTGAAGACGGTGATCGGCTTCACCGGCTCGTCGATCTGGCACACCCTGGCGATGTTCCCGCCGGTTCCGCCGGCGATGATCGAGCGTGGCTACCAGGACTTCGCCGACCGGTGGAACCCGATCCTGGACGTCTTCGACGAGGTGGGCGTGCGCTTCGCCCACGAGGTGCACCCGAGCGAGATCGCGTACGACTACTGGACCACGAAGCGGACCCTGGAGGCGATCGGCCACCGGCCCGCGTTCGGGCTGAACTGGGACCCGTCGCACTTCGTCTGGCAGGAGCTGGACCCGGTCAACTTCATCTTCGACTTCGCCGACCGGATCTACCACGTCGACTGCAAGGACGCGAAGGTCCGTACCGGCGACGGCCGGCGCGGTCGGCTCTCCTCCCACCTGCCCTGGGCGGACCTGCGCCGCGGTTGGGACTTCGTCTCCACCGGCCACGGGGACGTGCCGTGGGAGGACTGCTTCCGGGCGTTGAACGCGATCGGCTACGACGGCCCGATCTCGATCGAGTGGGAGGACGCCGGCATGGACCGCCTGCTCGGTGCCCCCGAGGCGCTCCAGTTCGTCCGCCGGCTCGCCTTCGACGCCCCGGCGGCGGCCTTCGACGCGGCGTTCAGCAGCAGCCGGGACTGACCCGGCCCCCCGGGGCCGGCCACGCCGGCCCCGGGGGCCGCCGCTCAGCAGGCCGCGAAGACCTGCTCGCTGATCAGCCGGGCCGAGCCGACCAGGCCGGCCCGGTCGTCGAGGTCGGACAGGACGATCGGCATGCTCCCGGTGGCCAGCGGCGTGGAGCGCCGGTAGACCACCCCGCGGGTCTCCGCGAGCAGGATCGGGCCGAGGCCGGCGGCCGCGCCGCCGATGATCACGAGGGCCGGGTTGACGAAGCTGACCAGGCCGACCAGCACCTGCCCGAGCCGGCGGGCGGCGTCCCGGACCAGCCGCTGGGCGGCGGGGTCGCCGCCGGTCGCCGCCCGGGCCAGGTCCGCCACCGTCAGCATGCCGGCCTCGGCCAGCCGCTCGGCGAGCGCCGTCGAGCGCCCGGCCCGCGCGGCGGTCTCCGCCTCCCGGACCAGGGCGGCATCCCCGCAGTACGCCTCGACGCAGCCGGTGTTGCCGCAGACGCAGAGCGGCCCGTCCTCGGTGAGCTGGAGGTGGCCGACGTCGCCGGCCCCGCTGGTCGCGCCCCGGTAGAGCGCGCCACCCAGCACCAGCCCGCAGCCGACGGCGTTGCCCAGCTTCACGTAGAGAAAGTCGTCGAACGGGCGGCCGGTGCCGGCGTGCCGCTCGCCGAGGGCCATCACGTTGGCGTCGTTGTCGACCAGCACCGGGCAGCCCAGCTCGGCGGCGATGGTGTCGCGGACCGGGAACTGGTGCCAGCCGGGCAGGGCGGGCGGGGCGACCGGCGCGCCCGCGCGGACCGCGACCGGCGCGGGCAGCGCCACGCCGACCCCGGTCAGCCGGGCCAGCCCCGCCTCGGCCCGTAGCTTGCCGAGGAGGTCGACCGCGCGGCCCACCACCGCCTCGGGCCCGAGCCGGACGTCGACCGGCTCGCTACGGCGGACGAGGAGGGTCAGCTCGCCGTCGGCGAGCGCGACGTCGAGCCGGCCGTCGCCGAGCACGACCGCGCCGAAGCGGACCTGCCCGCCGAGCCGCAGCAGCGACGACCGGCGACCACCCCGGGAGGCGGCCGGGCCGGCGGTCTCCACCAGGCCCTGCGCGGTCAGCCGCTCCACGTCGGCGGCGAACCGGGCCCGGGGCAGCCCCAGGGCGTCGCTGAGTTCCACCCGCGAGCGGGGTCCGTCGTCGCGCAGCAGGCGCAGCAGCCGTGCCTGGTCCGCGTTCTCCGGTCCGATCATGCTCATCGCGATCACCTCCCCCCGAATGTGCCACATGGGTGTCACCACGATGTGACGCGAGGGGGCCGCACCCGGTTTCCCCGGGTGCGGCCCCAGCGTGCTAGGGGGTTCGGATCAGCCCCGCAGGCTCGACATGTGCTGGTAGCTGATCTCCGCGTAGCGCAGCGACCGGCCCGGGTCGGCGCTGCCACCCGGCGCGGTGTCCTGCTCCCACATCGGGTTGTGGTAGCCCTTGGCGCCCATGTTGGCGAAGAAGCCGCCGTAGTCGATGTCGCCCTCGCCGAGCGGCACCATGTCGTACCCGTTGGTGGTGTTGTTGTTGATCTTGCCGTCCTTGGCGTGGAACAGCGGGAACCGGATGGGCTGGGCGGCGACCACGGCCAGCGGGTCGAAGATGCTGGTCTGGGCCACGCCGTCCGGGTCGGTGTAGCTGCGGTACCGGTGCTGGGCCACGTGCGCCCAGTAGATGTCCATCTCGAACCAGACCCACTCCGGGTTGGTCCGCGCGATGAAGTACTCCAGCTTCCGGACACCGGAGGACCGGGTCGGCCGGCCCAGCGCGTCCAGCGGCCCGCTGTCCAGCAGAAAGTTGTACGCCGCGTCGTGGTTGTGGGTGTAGAGCTTGAGGCCCCGGGCGGCGGCCATCTCGCCGAAGGTGTTCCACCGGTCCACGGCGGCGTCCCAGTCGGCCTGGTAGTTGCTGCCGGTCGGGTCGCTGCCGGTGCCGATGTGGCTCATGCCGAGGATCTCGGCGGTGTCCAGCGTCTGCTCGAACTGGGCGATGGTGGTCGGGTTGACCGTGCTCGGGACGGAGGCGTGCGAGCCGTTGGCGCGCAGCCCGTTGTCGTCGAGGATCTTGCGGATCTCCGTCGGGGTGATCTGCCGGCCGAGGATCGAGGTGTGCTGGTTGTACCCGGCGAACTCGACCTCCTTGTAGCCGATCTCGGCGAGCCGGCCGAGCACCCGCTCGAACCCGTACGGCACTCCGCTGCCGTCGTCGGCGGCGCCGATCCGGTCGCGAACGCTGTAGAGGATGATGCCCCGCTTGCCGGTGGGGACGAGCAGGCCGTTGCTCGCCGCGGCGGCCGCCGAGCCGAAGCCGGCGGCACCGACGGCGACGGCGCCCGCCGCCCCGGCGATGGTGCCGAGCATCCGGCGGCGGCTCATCCCGCGCGATGTGTCGTTCATGTGCTGACTGCCTTTCTCATGGTGCTGGGTGGTGTGGGGGGAGGTGGGTGGGGCCGCCGCCGCGCGGCGACCCCACCCGGGCGTCACGGCGTGACGCCGATGCCCTGGCCGGTGAACTCGACCCAGTTGAGGTTGCCGAAGCCGCTGGCCGGACCGCCGGGAACGGTGGTGAAGACCAGGTAGAGCTTGTGCGACCCGCCCGGATCGGTGATCGGCACGGTGGTGCTGGTGAAGGCGTTGTTGCCGCTGGTCGCGTTGACCGTGGCGGAGGTCAGCAGCGGTCCGGTGGGGGAGTCCAGCCGGAACTGGACGCCGAACCGCGGCTGTCCGGCGGTGGCGGCGCTGCCCCCGGAGGTACGCAGCGTCACCGACTGCATGTTCTTGAGGTTCACCGTGTTGTTGATGGCGATCCAGTCACCGGGGTCGAGCCCGCCGCGCTGCTGCCCGCCGCCGGTGTCCGCGCTGGTGCCGACCGTGGTGCCCGACTCGTCGGTGGCGAACTCGACCTCCTGGCGCTTGGCCTGGATGATCTGCTGGCCCACCGTGGTCAGCGCCGGCTGTCCGTTGGCTCCCTTGTCGGTGTACGACGCGCTGACCACGCCGTAGATGTAGCCGCCGTGGGAGGCGTCGTCGGCGTCCGTGGGCAGTACGCCCGAGCAGCCGAACTGGTTGGTCTCGCCGTGCCCGTGGCTGTCGTGGCCGAGGACGAAGGTGACCTCGACCTTGCTGCAGTCGATCGGGCCGTCCTCCGGGTCGGTCACGGTGACCGACCAGGGGATGTCGTCGCCCCAGCTGAAGAAGCCGCCCTCGAGCGGGGTGTTGACGGTGACGGTCGGCGCGGTGTTGCCGACGGTGATGATGGTGTTCGCCGACGCGGTCTTGCCGCTGGAGTCGGTCACCGTCAGCCGGGCGGTGTAGACGCCGTTGGTGGTGTAGGTGAACGACGGGTTCGGGTCGATCGAGTCGGTGGTGCCGTTGCCGTCGAAGTCCCAGGCGAACCTGATCGAGTCGCCCGGGTCCGGGTCCTTCGAGCCCTCGCTGGAGAAGGCGA
Organism: Micromonospora yasonensis; assembly: GCF_026013475.1. GTDB lineage: Bacteria > Actinomycetota > Actinomycetes > Mycobacteriales > Micromonosporaceae > Micromonospora > Micromonospora yasonensis. Next base: position 24,959 of record NZ_JAPDPH010000005.1, read on the forward strand.
CGGTCAGCGGCGCCCGCCCGTTGGTCGGCGTCGCGTTCAGCACGGCGGTCGGCGCCCGCAGGCCCTTGACGTAGCTGAACTTGAGCATCGCCGCGTCCGGGTTGATGTTGAAGAACCCGTCGCCGTACGTCAGCAGGTAGAAGTTGCCGTCCTTGCCCCAGCGCATGTCCATCGGGTTGTCGCAGAGGAACGGCTTGGCCGGGGTGGTGGGCGCCTGCCCGCAGTTCAACACATTGTTGATCTTCAGGATGTCGCCGTTGTCGTCCAGCCGGATCTCCTTGAGGGTGTCCCGGGTGAACTCACCGAAGAAGATGGCGCCGTCGTAGTACGCGGGGAACTTCGTCTCCGACTTCAGGTCCGGGTCGTAGTCGTACTTCGCCGCGCCGTGCGGGCCGACCCCACCGGTCCCCAGCTCGGGGAAGAGCACCGGGCAGGTCTTGGTGGGCGTCGACAGGTAGGACTCCGGGCACGGGGTCGGCGCCTGGAACGAGTACCACAGCTCGGACTTCTCCACCGGCAGCAGGTCGGTCAGGCCGGTGTTGTGCCGCGAGGTGTTCTTCGGCGCGGCGCAGTCGAACGGCGCGACCGGCGAGATGGGGTTGGTGGTCCAGTTCATCTCGATGTACGGCAGGTTCGGCTGCACGCACATCGGCCAGCCGTAGTTCGCCGGCTTGTCGACGACCATCATCCGGCCGGTGCCGGCCGGTCCCCGCCCGACCTGCGCCACCGACGAGTCCGGGGAGTAGTCGGTGATGTAGGCGACGTCGTTCTTGTCGAGGGTGATCCGGAACGGGTTCCGGAAGCCCATCGCGTAGACCTCCGGCCGGGTCTTCTCCGTCCCCGGCGGGTAGAGGTTGCCCGCCGGGACGGTGTAGGACCCGTCCGCGCCGACCGTGATCCGCAGGATCTTGCCGCGCAGGTCGTTGGTGTTGGCCGAGCTGCGCCGGGCGTCGACGAACGGGGCCTGGTAGACGCCGGTCGCGCTGACCGAGTCGTTGTGCGGCGAGAAGCCGCCGGAACCGCCGCCGCCGGCCGGGGTGTCGTCCCCGGTGACCAGCCACAGGTTGTTCTTCGAGTCGAACGCGATGTCACCGGCCACGTGGCAGCAGGCGCCCCGGTCGACCGGCACCTGGAGGATCTTCTGCTCGGTGCTCAGGTCCAGCGAGGGCGTCTCGCCGTCGACGAACTTGAACCGGGAGAGCTGGAAGTAGCCCTTCCACACGTCCCAGGCGTGCGGGTCGGTACTGGTGGTCGGCGCGCTGCCGGCGGGCGTGTTCAGCGGGGGCGCGTAGTAGAGGTAGACCCACTTGTTGGTGGCGAAGTCGTTGTCGATCGCCGGGCCGTACATCCCGTCCTCGCTGTGGGTGTAGACCGGGATCTGGGCGAGGACGGTGGTCTCGTTCGTCTCCGGGTTGTGCAGCCGTACGCCGCCGCGCCGGTCGGTCTGGATCACCCGGCCGTCGGGGAGCACGTCGAAGCCGATCGGCTCGTTGACGTTGGGCTGCGCGCCGACGACCGTCATCTGGTAGTTGGCCAGCACGGTCGCGCCGCAGTCGCCGTCGGTCACCCCGGCCGCCCACTGGATCGCGCCGCCCAGGTGAGCCCGCAGGTCCACCGTGTCGTAGCTCTCCGGGGTGGCGCCGAGTCCGGTGTAGAACGACCGCCCGCCCTGGTAGTCCTTGCACCAGGTGATCGGGTGGTCGAAGCCCATGGTGCCGCCGGTGTACGTCTTCTCGTCCACGGTGGCCAGCACGTGCGAGACGCCCCGGACGTTGGCCGCGAAGTTGTACCACCGGTCGGTGGTGCTCCACCGCTGCGGCAGCGTCTTCGAGGCCGGGTGGACCCGGTCGGCGACCGTGACGGTGGCCTTGCTGACCGCGGACGGCGCGCCGGTGGCGCGGGTGCCGAGCAGGTTGGTGAGGAAGGACCAGTCCGGTTCGGCCTCGATGGCGGAGTTGACGCCGACGAAGCCGCCGCCGTCGCGGTAGTACTGCTCGAAGGCCGCCTGCTGGGCGTCGTCGAGCACGTCGCCGGCGGTGTTGAGGAACACCACGGCGCGGAACTGCTTCAGGTGGGGTTCGTCGAACTTGCGGGGGTCGTTCGTCACCTCGACGGTGAAGCGCCGCTCCTGCCCGAGTTGCTGGAGGGCCTGTACGCCGGCCGCGGTCGCGGCGTTGTTGCCGCTGGCCGACCGGGTGAAGACGAGCACCTTGTACTGGATGCCGTTGCTGTTCGGTGCTGGGGTGGTGAGCACCGGCGCGGCCTGCGCCGGGGTCGGAGTCTGCTCGGCCGTCGCGACGAGCGTCGCGCCCACGAGGGCGAGCAGGCTGAGATGGATGGCGGCCCTGCGGCCGAACGGTCTGCGCAATCGAACCTCGCTCTGGTCGGGCGGGTCCGCCTCAGCGCCGGGACGAGGCTGAGGAGGTCGCTGGAAGAGGTGACGAGAGCCTGGCCAGGTTCTACGCGAGACGATATTTGCGTACGCGAGCAAAGAGAAGAGGGCGGAGCCAAAAGTTTTCGCCGAACCGCCACGACTTTTGTTCAAGATGAGCAAAAGTGGGAGCGGATCGGTGCTGTTCGGACAGACGGCAACGGGCCGGTCGCCCGTTGGCGACCGGCCCGCTGCTTGGATGCGTCAGAGGTTGCTGCCGCTGGTGCCCGTGCCGGACGACTTGGTGCTCGTGCTGGTGGTCGTCGAGCCGGTCGCGCTGGTCGAACCCGTGCCGGACTTGGCGCCGACGGTCGCCGGCGTGCCGGCGAACGGCTTGTCCGCCGCGGTCAGCCCCTGCTTGCTGCCGTTGCCGCTGCCCAGTTTCTCGCCGAGCTTGGTCTGCCCCAGCCGGTCCTTGCCCTCGGCGTAGAGCCGGGTCGCCTGGGCCTGCGCGACGCCCGCAGCCTCCTGGACGGTCGGATGGTCGAGCACCTTGCGGCCTCGGACCACCAGTTCCTCGTACTTCTCCCGGCCGGCACGGGCGCCCAGGACGAATCCCGCAGCCAGCCCGCCAAGAAACATGATCTTTCCGCGCATGGCGGCTCCTTCCGTACCTGACGCGCCGCCGTCCCCACCGGGGCCTTCCCCGGCGGGAGCGACCATCTCGCGCCTGCGTCCTCTGTCGGCGGCTAACTACCCATCCTGCTCTCCGCTCATACCTCCGTGTGCCGAGATGGCGATTTGTCCGTATTGTCGGCGGGTCGGGTTTCCTGGGGCGTCGTCCCGGTTGATCGGGTAACCCCCTGGCGCACCACCCCCGGATGTCCTGTACTCTTGTCCCCGTCGCACGGCGCGGAGAGATCCGGCAGCCGGGCGATGCACGATCCCCTGTAGCTCAATTGGCAGAGCAGCCGGCTGTTAACCGGCAGGTTATTGGTTCGAGTCCAATCGGGGGAGCTTCGCTCCACACGACGCCCGTCGGCCTGGCCGGCGGGCGTTTCTCGTCGCCCCGCCGGGCCGCCACTGCCCGGGTTGCCGCGCGACTGGTGGTTTCCGCCCACGTGCTCCTTTCGCCCGGCAGGATGGGCGATGTCGACTTGGCCCCTGCTGCGTCGATTGGTGCGGCGATCCGAGGACGGGTGGAGATGGCCGGAGGACGAGGCCGCTGGACGGCCACCCTGATCGCGGCGGTGGTCGTGCTCGGCTGGCTGGTCGTCGGCGGGGTCGCCGGGCCGTACTCCGGGAAGCTCGGCGAGGTCGCCACCAACGACAACGCCTCCTTCCTGCCGGCGAACGCCGAGGCGACCCGGGCCCAGGACCTCGCCGCCGGCTTCGTGGCGAAGCAGACCACCCCGGCCCTCGTCGCCTACGAGCGCACCTCGGGCATCACCCCTGCCGACCAGCAGCGCGTCCAGGCCGACGCCACCCGCTTCGCCCAGGTCCCGGGCGTGGTCGGCCCGCTGCCGCCGCCGATCGTCAGCCAGGATCGCCAAGCCGTGCAGGTGATCGTCCCGATCGACAGCTCCGAGGGCGAGCAGATCCGTACGGTCGTGGACAAGCTGCGGGAGATCGCCGGCCCGAACCGCGACGGGCTCACGGTCGACGTGGCCGGGCCGGCGGGACTGCTCGCCGACCTGATCCAGGTCTTCGCCGCCATCGACGGGCCGCTGCTGTTGGTCACCCTGGTCGTGGTGCTGATCATCCTGCTGATCGTCTACCGCAGCCCGGTGCTCTGGATCTTCCCGCTGCTCGCCGCCGGCATGTCGTACGGGCTGGCCTCGGTCTTCGTCTACCACCTCGCCAAGAACGACCTCGTCAAGCTCAACGGGCAGGCACAGGGCATCCTCACCGTGCTGGTGTTCGGCGCCGGCACCGACTACGCGCTGCTGCTCATCGCCCGTTACCGCGAGGAACTGCACCGGCACGAGCGGCCGTGGGACGCGCTGCGGACCGCCTGGAAGGCTGCCGCCCCGGCCATCTTCGCCTCCGGCGCCACGGTCATCGTCAGCCTGCTCTGCCTGCTGCTGTCCAGCCTCAACTCCAACCGGGCGCTCGGCCCGGTCGCCGCCGTCGGCATCGCCGCCACCCTGCTGGTGATGCTCACCTTCCTACCCGCCCTGCTGCTGCTCGGCGGGCGCTGGGCGTTCTGGCCGCGCCGGCCCCGCTTCGACCACGCCGACCCGCAGGCCGAACACGGCATCTGGGGGCGGATCGCCGGCTTCGTGGCCCGGCGGGCCCGGACCGTCTGGCTGGTCACCGCGGTCGTCCTGGCCGTGCTCGCGGTCGGGGTCACCCAACTCGGCGTCACCACCCTCGGCCAGTCCGACCTGTTCACCAACCGCACCGAGTCGGTGGCCGGTCAGGAGGTGATCGCCCGGCACTACCCGGCCGGCACCGGCAGCCCGGCCACCATCTTCACCAACCAGGCCACCGCCCAGCAGGTCGCCCAGGTGGCCCAGGGCGTACGCGGGGTGTCCTCGGTCCGCCCGCTCACCGAGCCGGGCCAGGCTGGGCCGCCCGCCCCGAACGTACCGCCCAAGGTCGTCGACGGGCGGGTGCAACTGCTGGCCACCCTGACCGATCCGCCCGACAGCAACGCCGCCGACCGCACCATCCGCGCCCTGCGCGCGGCGGTGCACAAGGTGTCCGGCTCCGACAGCGTGGTCGGCGGCTTCACCGCCATCAACGTGGACACCGCCGCCGCCTCCGCCCGGGACCGCAACGTCATCATCCCGGTGGTGCTGCTGGTCATCGCGGTCATCCTGGCCCTGCTGCTGCGCGCCCTGGTCGCCCCGGTCCTGCTGATCGCCACCGTGGTGCTGTCGTTCCTGGCCACGCTCGGCCTCTGCGCGCTGATCTTCAGGTACGCCCTCGACTTCCCCGGCGTCGACCAGGCGTTCCCGCTCTTCGCGTTCGTCTTCCTGGTCGCCCTCGGCATCGACTACAACATCTTCCTGATGAGCCGGGTCCGCGAGGAGTCCGTCCGGCGGGGCACCCGGGCCGGCGTACTCGCCGGGCTCGCCGTCACCGGCGGCGTGATCACCTCCGCCGGCATCGTGCTCGCCGCGACGTTCTCCGCGCTCGCCGTCCTGCCGCTGGTGGTGCTCGTCGAACTGGGCGTGGCCGTCGCCGCCGGGGTGCTGCTCGACACCGTCGTCGTCCGCTCGCTGCTGGTGCCCGCCCTCTCGTACGACCTCGGACCCAGGATCTGGTGGCCCGGCCGGCTGTCCCGGTCCCCGCGCGGCGGCGACCGGACCGGCGCGGAGGTGGAGCATGCCCGCTGAGACCGACGTGGTCATCGTCGGCGGCGGCCTCGCCGGCCTGGCCGCCGCTCGCCGGCTGCACCGTGCCGGCGTGCCGTGGCGGCTGCTCGAGGCGGCCGACCGGCTCGGCGGCCGGGTGGCCACCGACGAGTTCGACGGCTACCTGCTGGACCGCGGCTTCCAGGTGCTCAACACCGCGTACCCCCGGCTGAGTGGCCTGCTCGACCTGGGCGCGCTCGACCTCGGCTGGTTCACCTCCGGCGTGCTGGTCCGCCGGGGCGACCGGCTCGAGCGGCTGGTGAACCCGCTGCGCGCCCCGGCCGGCGCGCCCGGCACCGTCACCGCCGGGATCGGCTCCGTCCTCGACCGGTTGCGCCTCGCCGCGCTGGCCGCCGGCTGCGCCAGCCTGCCGGTGGGCCGGCTGCTCAACGCGACCGAGACCACCAGCGAGGCGGCACTGCGCCGGGCCCGGCTCTCCAACGCGATCATCGAGGAACTGATTCGACCGTTCCTGTCCGGCGTACTCCTCGACCGGGAGTTGGCGACCTCCAGCCACGTCCTCGCGCTGTTCCTGCGCGCGTTCGCCCGCGGCCGGATCGGCCTGCCCGCCCGGGGGATGGCCGCGCTGCCGCAGGCCATCGCCGCCCCACTGCCCGCCGAACTGATCCAGCCGCACACCCCGGTCACCGAGGTCGCGCCCGGCCGGGTCCGCACCCGCGACGGCGACCTCGCCTGCCGCGCCGTCGTGGTCGCCGTGGACCCGCCGGCCGCGACCACGCTGCTGCCCCGGCTGCCGAGGGTACGCATGCACAGCTGCACGACCTATTACCACAGCACCGACACCCCGCCCCTGGCCGAGCCGATCCTGCTGCTCGACGGGGACCGCCGGGAACTGGTCGCCAACACGGCGGTGCTGAGCAACGCGGCACCCACCTACGCGCCCGCCGGCAAGCACCTGGTGGCCACCTCCGTGGTCGGCCCGCAGGCCCCGCCCGAGCCGGTCGTCCGCCGGGAACTGGACCGGCTCTACGGTCGGTCCACCGCCGACTGGACCCACCTCACCACCGTCTCGGTCCCGGAGGCGCTTCCCGCCGCGCCACCCCCACAGGGCCGGCTGCGCAAGCCGGTCGCCCTCGGCGACGGGCTCTTCGTCGCCGGCGACCACCGGGACAGCCCGTCGATCCAGGGGGCGCTCGCCTCCGGCTGGCGTACGGCCGGCGCGGTCCTGGCCGAGCTGCGCGCCGCTGAGCGGTGACCCGGCGACCGTGGTACCAGCCGTCCTACTGCACGTTGTTATCCTCGCGTTGCCCACCGTGTCGGTCTGATCATCACGCGCGGCCCGTTAGGTGGTGGCCGGTGATCCGTTGGGCGGGTTACGATCCGGCGCGGTAGCGGGGCGGTAGCTCAGCAGGTTAGAGCAGGGGACTCATAATCCCTCGGTCGCGGGTTCGAGTCCCGCCCGCCCCACCATCAAGAAGTGCGCTTGACCTGGGGTTTCTTGCCATTCTTGCGATCTTTTCCACTGGTCAGCGTCGATGGATGGGGCTGCTGTGAGCCCGACGTGAGCCCGGCGGATCGCTTGGAGCCCTGACGGGGGACGAGACGTGCGGCTGCTTCGGCCGCTTCCCGTGCCAGCTCCGGCAGGACCGAGGTGTAGGTATCGGACGTCAGAGAGATCGAGGAGTGGCCCAGCATGTCTTGGACCACCTTCATCTCGGTGCCGGCCGCGAGGGCGATGGTGGCAGCGCCGTGCCGTAGATCATGCAAGCGGATCGGCGGCAGGCCCGCCTTGCGTACCAGCCGATCGAAGTAGTCTGACAGCCAGTTGGGCTCGACCCACTCGCCGGTCGGCCGGGTGAAGAGACGCCCGCTCTCTACCCACGCCGCGTCGGCTTCCTCCCGCGCCTTCCGCTGCCGCTTGAGATGGCGCTTGGCCACCTTCAGGCTGTCGCGGTCCAGGGCGACGATGCGGTTTCCGGCATCGCTCTTCGGCGCGTTCTCCTCGATCTCCCCACTGATCTCCACGAGCTGCGTGGCGACCGTGAGGATCTTGCCCTTGAGATCGAGGTCTTCCGGCCGCAGGCCGCACGCCTCGCCTCTGCGCAGCCCACGAAACGCGATCAGATGAAAGAGCGCATACAACTCATCGTCGGCGACAAAATCGAGGAAGACGCCTGTCTGCTCGGGAGTCCACACCATGACCGGCGACGGCCTTTCGCTGGTGGCCCGCCAACGCGCTACACGCTCGTCCGTCCACACCAATGCCTTCGGCCGACGAACGGGGTCAAGCTCAACGTGGGCCGCCGGGTTGAACGTAATCAGCTCTTGCGTGATGGCGTCGTTGAGGGCGGCCCGCAGTGTCGCCCGGATGTGCCGTCGTGTCGTCGGCCCCGCGGTACGGCGGAAGGGCGGCATTTCAGCGATGGCGGCACGCGCGGCGCGGCGGCGCTCATGCCCCTTGAGCGACTTCAGTTCGTCGATCGCGGATCGTCGTAGGGCGTTCGCTTCCTCGATCTCGATGTTCCGTTCAACGATCGCGTTGAACATCTCAGTCAGGTGCGACACGCGCAGCCGGTCAAGGCGGATGTTGCCGATGTGCGGCTTGAGGTGGAGCCGGATATCCCGGCCGTATCGGTTGATGGTGTTCCGGCGGATCTTGCGGCCAGCAAGCCAGGTGTCGAGCCATTCCCCGACGGTGATGCGGGCGGTCAACGACTGACCGCTTCGGAACTTGCGTCGCGTCTCCTCCAGGTCGGGTAGCGGCTCTCGGTTGGACGCCACGCGCTCCAGTAGGTCCCCCATGCGCTGACGGCCGTCTTCGTCATCGAGGTCGGGCAGGGTAAGCAGCGCGCGGACGGCATCCAGGTCCGTTTGAGCCTCGGTGGCCGACGTGTAGCCGGACCGGCGGAAGGTGCGACGTTCGCCCTCGGCGTTGGATGGGAGCTCCTGCCGGACGCCCCAGGTGCCGTGTCGGCGCTGGTTGAGTTTGGGGCAGGATTGCCCGTACTGCTTGCCGGTCTGCGGATCTCGGCAGGCGCAGCGACGGAATATGGATCCTCTCAAGGTTCCTCCTTGGGAGAGGGGAAGTGGTACCTATAATGGTACCACTTCCCCGAATGGTTGATGGAAGGTGCGCTATGCGACGACGTCGGGTGGTCGAGGCTGCTCAGGGATTGCCGGCGCTTCCCGGCGAGGAGAAGCGCGACCAACAGGTCAAGATCCGGCTCTCGCGTAGCGAGGTTGAGAAGCTGGTAAGGATGCGGCCGGATCTCACCGCGGCCGGTATCGTCGCGCTGCTGGTCGACGACGTGTTGTCGGGTCGGCACGTTCCTCAATGGACAGTGAGGTCAGGTGACGGCTCGGATGCCGAGTAGTTCGAGGATCGCCGGTACGGGGACGACGTAGTTTCGTCCGACGCGGAGTACCCGCACGGGGAACTGTCCACGCTTGGCGAGTGCGTACGCCTTGCTCCGGCCGATACCGAGGATCGCGCCGGCTGTTTCTACGTCCGTCGTCAGGCCAAGTGCGCGGACGGCTTCGATGGTCCATGTGCTGTCAGTCGTGGTGCTCATTGCTGCCTCCTGAAGGGTGGTCAACGCTCATGCGAGCGTCGTGGGCGGCTTCGCGGGCGGCTTGGAGGTCGTCTGCGATGGCGTCGGCGAACATGGCTTGTCCGGGGGTGTGGCCGTTGCCGGTGTAGGTCCAGTCCTTGTCGGTGATGGTGTCGATGTCGTCGGGTGTTTCCTCCTGGTCGTTGTGGTCGCGATGGTGCTGCTCACGCGCGGCGCGAAGTGCGGTGTAGGTGGTGGAGTAGGCGCGGCTTTTGGACGCGATGTGGCCCCGGTAGCCGAGTTGGTGAGCCCAGCGCCGCAGGTTCAGCGCCTTGTATTCGGGCCGGCCGCCGAGGGTCCAGCAGGTGCGGATGAGGGTGCGGGCGTGTTCGGTGACGGGGAGGACGGAGATGGTGATGGCGTCGTGGATGGGCCAGTCAACGGTGATGCCGGCGACATCAGGCTTGGTGACGTACTTGGCGATGTACGAGGCCACGGCCCGCTCCGTCAGGTCATCGTCGCCGCCGTTGCCGGGCAGGATGGGCCGGATGTCGAGCTGAGCGCCGAACCGCAGGATCGTGTCCAGGCCGGGCACGGCGAGGTGGACGCGGCGGGTGGCGGTGCGGATGGTGTGGGTCAGGAGTGCGAGGGTGGCCCAGGCGGGGGGTGGGGTGTCGGGGGTGGGGCCGTCGAAGCGCATGACGGCGTGGAAGTGGATCGACCCGCGCCGCTGGTACTCGGCAACCTTGGCGTAGGCGACGCGGACCGCCTTGCGGGCAGCAGTACGGGAGAGGCCCCGACCGGTGGCGATGGACTCGCACAGGTTGCGGTGTAGGCGTTGCCACAGGTCGCGGGTGTGGGCGTTCCACACGACGGCGGCCGGGTAGTCGTAGCAGTCGGGGCAGATCGGGGAGCCGGTGAGCGGGTCGCCGGTCGGGTGCCGGTCGGGGCAGGCCAGGGGCCGGCCGTGCGGGCAGACCAGGCCGCGCCCGCGTCGCGGAAGCCGGCAGGGTTCGTCGGTGGTGTGTCGGTGGACGGGGCCGAAGCTGGGCGCGGTGAAGGTGACGAACACGCGCGGGTGCGCCCTCACGGTGTCGGGGACGCCTTTGCCGCCGGCGAGCCCGGAGACGACGAGTTGGTAGGTGTCGCCCTGGTGGAGTCGGGCGCACGGTTCGCAGCGGGATTGCCGCCGGTTGCCGCAGGCGATGGTGAGCCGCCCGTGCGGCTGGTCCGCGCTGGTGAAGGCGTGCATGAGGCGGCCGGTAGCGGCGTCCACGGTCAGCGTGTGGCCGACGAGGTGGACGGGGTGTTGGCAGCCGCCGATGTGGCGGATGCGCGCCAGCCACGCCCGGAAGTCGGGGTGCGTGGCGGTGGTCAGGATTTCGCGGTCGGTGAAGGACAGGCCAGAGTCAGGCCCGCCAGGGGCGGGGGTGGTCATGGTGGTCCTCTGCTCCTCGCGTAGATGGAGCCGGCCGTGGTGGGCCGGTCGGGTGGTGGGCCGCCGTCACCGGCTGGTGGGCCGGCGGGGCGGGCTGGTCGTGGTCGCCGCATGACTGCTCCCTTCTGAGCTGGGCCGGCGGATCAGGCCGGTGGGGTGAGGCCGGGCAGGACCGGCGCCAGGTGTGCCGTCGAGTTGATGACGGCGGTCAGGGCGTCCGGTGGTAGGTACACCGACCGGGCGCGTATCCACCCGGCGTGGTCAGCGGTGGTGACCGCGATGCCCTTCACGCTCGGGTCGATCTGCTGGGCTGCCTCGACGGCGTCGGGGTAGAGGTCGCCTAGGGTCATGTCGACGGTTTCCTCGTCGTTGACCCGCAGGCAGATCCGCCCGGCGAGCTGGGCGCGCAGCGCCGTCACGCCCGGCCCGAGGTCGGAGCCGACCCGTTGACCGGCCACGATCAGATGCACGCCCAACGCTGCGCCGAGCTGCGCCAACCGCAGCAGGTTCGTCGTGGCCCGCAGCGCTTCGTCCTTGTCGGCCCGCGACGCAACGAGGTACAGCTCCGCCAACTCGTCGACCACGACCACGACCGGCACCGGCCGCAGATGGGCGGGGAGTTGCCAGATGTTGCGTGCCCCGAGCTGGCGGCACAGCCGCATCCGCCGCTGCGTCTCGGCCACGAGTTCGGCCAGAACGTCAGCGGCTTCCGCCCGGTCGGTCGCGAGAGCCGACAGGCGGGGCGCGTGCGGGGCCAACTCCATGCCACCCTTGCAGTCGATCCCGACCAACGCGACCGGACGGGCCGCCCACCTCGCCACCGCCGCATTGATGAGGGTGGACTTGCCCGATTGGGTGGCCCCGGTGACCAGCCAGTGCGGGAAGGTGGCAAGGTCGATCACCCAACTCTGCCCGTCCTCCCGGTGCCCCACCTCGGCCACCAGATCGGCGGGCACCGCCACCGACCCACCACCGGTGTCGGCTGCCGCGTAGGTCGCCGCCGAGCCAGTGGAGGGCACCGCGGCCGGTTCCGTTGGCGGGCCGGTGGCCCAGGCGGCAGCTTCGGCGATGCGATCCGTGGTGAGCGGGTCGGCGGTGAGGACGGTCAACCGGACCCGGCCGCGTTGCGCCGTGTTGACGCGCACGGCGTGGACCCGCCAGGCGTGCGCCATGGCTTCGGCCGCGTTGACGAACGGGTCGGGGATCTGCCCAGGGTGCAGCAGGATCACCGCTGTCGCCCCAAACTTCCGGGGGCGGATGCGGGTCAGCAGCGGCAACACCGGCATGATCGGCCGGCCCTTGACCAGCAGTGGACCAAGTTGCCCGGTGGTGGGCCGGTCAGTGCCGGTCAGATCCGCGTTCAAGCACAGGTACCGCCACGAGTGCCGCATGCGCAGCCGCAGCAGCGGGAACCCGAACAGGCACCAGTGCACGCGGGGTGCCTTCCATCGCAGCAGCCGCGACACCACGACCAGCAGCACGACGACGGCGGCCACGACCGCGCCGACGCGGCCAATGGTGGGTAGCCAGCTCTGTAGCCGTTCGAGGGTGACCCCCGGGAAACGCGGCGCGAAGCCGGGCATCCCGGGGGTCATCGACGGTGACGGCGCAGGCGTCGGCGGCAAGACCGATGCCGGCGGCATCACTGCTTCGGCGGCGATCATGACTGGTTTGCCTTACCGCCGCGCTCCCGCTGGGACGGAGCCGGCACCGCCGTCGAAGCCGGCCCGGAGCCCGAGCGGTTGTCGGTGCGGGCGCGGACCGGGTAGACCGACGCCGCCTTGTAGGACAGGCCGTGCCGGCCCTCGATCTCCCACAGGGACACGTCCAGCTCGGTCACACCCACCGGGCTGCCCTCCGTGACGCCTTCCGGCTCGGCGGAGGTCTGCACGTCGATCACCGACGCTTTCCGGGTGCCAGCGCGGCGCACCGCGATCCCGGTCACCCACAGGGCATTACCGTCCCGGTCCTTACGAACCTCACCGTCGAGGTCCGTCTTGCGCTCCGGCGCGGACACGCACAGCAGACCGGACAAACGAGAAAGATCAACAGGGATGCTGTTCACAACAAGCTCCTAAAAGGAAGGGGTTTGGGTGGTGCTCACAGGTGGTGCCGTAGTCGGGACAGGGACAGCGGAGAAGCGACCAGCCAGGGGGAGGGCCGCGACTCCGCACGGGTGCGCCGGCCGAGGCCCGGGGCGAGGCGACGGCGGCGAACAGCGCGGGACAGGGCATAGCGAGGCTCCTTACGGACGGGGCGGGACGGATGGCCGCCGACGATCACGACGACGGCTATACCGGGACGTGGCGGTACTGCGATGCCGGACACCATGACCAGGGGACCAGCGCCGGCCAGCGTGAAACCGGGCGACGGGGCGAGGGACGCCGCAGCGGGCCGTACCACAGGTGGACCGGAATCGGGCACTGGCGCGGCACCCGTTGTGCCAGCCTGCAAGCAGGGCCAGGAAGGCAGGAACGCGGGCGGGCAGGTCAGGACCCCGGAGGGCCAGGGTGCGTACGAGTTTCCCTACTTGGTCAAGAAGCGGGATCGGCATGGCCGATCCCGCGACAGACGGAAGGAGGGGAAAGGAGCGGTGGGCGGGGTCGGGGGCTGCGGCCTGGCGGCCGGTCCCCCGCCCCGCCCCAGAGAGAAGCGCAAGCGCACACGACACCGGAGACGACCAGCAGCCAACAACCAGGCGTCAGACCCTCACGCCGGACCCCGACCATGGGCAAACGCCACCAGCGACAACGACCGCAGTAGACGACGGCACGAGCAGACGGCGACCTCACCCGTCGGCGAGCTGGCTGCAGGCCCGGACCACCACCGCCACCAGGACGCCAGCCGACACGCCCGAACCGCGACCGATCCTCACCGATGCGGCCAACATCGGCCGAAACCGCAGGCCACAGCACCGAAAGCGCCGACGACGCCCGTCCGGTCGATCCATGGCCGGGCTTGAGGTGCTGCCGCGCCGGCAAGCCGGCTTGCCCCCGAACACCAGGCTGAGCAGCGCGAACACGACGCCAGCAGGCACGAAGGCGCCGCCGGTCATCCACGGCCCGGCACCTTCGATCTTCGCCCCCTCCCGGTGCCGCCGCGTCGCGTGGACGGATCCTTCTACCTGTTAAAGGGGACCGCCAGAGGCCCGAATATTCCAAGATCGATAACTTCGTGGGCACAACTCGAAGATTTTTCTGGCCCGCGCGTACGCTCGAAGAGATCAAGGTCAGGCCGGAGCGGGGGGCCGGTCCGGCTGTCGGTTGTGGAGCCGAGCGACGACGAGCGCTCGCAGCGGGGGCCGCACAACGCCGTGGCACCCTGACGCGATCTCTCGTACGCTTGTGCGACTCCCGGCGGTGTCCGCAGCACGCCGGGGGCCGCACCAGGGGTCAGCGTCGACCCGGCCACACCGCCGACCGGCGGCCCAGCGTGTCCCACCCAGCCCGAGGCGACGTTGGGAGGACACGAACCCGTGCCCGAACACCGAGTGCCCACAAGGCACCCCCACGGCATAGCCCTGCCCGGCCAACTCACCTTCTCCACACCACCCGCCGCCGACACCGACGCCCCACCCGACCCGGTAGCCGCCCTCGTCAAACAGAAAGCGCTGCCCGCCGGCCAAGTCCTGTCCGCCGCCATCACGCTCTGCCGCGTCGGCGTGCCGAAAGGCTGGATCACCGGCACCGACGACCCCCGCCCCGCCCGCGCCGATGAGGTCCTGCGCCGCCTGCTGACCGACGACGCCACCCGCGAGATCAAAGACCAGGTATGGCGGCACATCGTCGGGCAGGTCCGCGACGACCCCGACAACCGCGAAGACTGGAACCTCTATGCCCTCGGCGTCGCCGCCCGTGGACTTCTCTCCCGCGCCGCCCGACTCGCCGTGCCCGACGACCCCGCCAAGCGCGTGATCGCAGCCCAGTACACGCTGATTCACGCCTTCCTCGACCGGATGCAAGCCACCGTGACCACCGCGGCCGGCACTCGCTGGCGGCTGGACATCGACCGGCCCAACGTCTACTCCAGGCTGCTCGGCGGCGCGTACGACCACGCCAGCGGACGCACCGAGCACCGCCGCAAACAGCTCACCCGCCGCCACGACGAGACCGCCGCCGAGCACCAAGCTCGCATCACACGCCTCCGCGAGGAGCAACTCCGAGAGGTGCCCGTAGGCGGCGACGACGAGATCAGCGCCCACCACGCTAGGCACCACGACGGACCTGACCCCCGAGGCATGGATGCCGTCATCGCCCGCCTAGAAGAGTTCGTCGCGCAGTCCGCCCAGATGCCGCCCGCCGACCGGATCGACCCCGCCAGCGCCGAACTCCTGCGACGCACCTACCTCGACGGCGAACCCCTCGGCCAGGTCGCCGCCGACCTGAACCTGTCGCCCAGCAACGCATCCAAGCGCCGCGCCACCGCCGTGCGGCAACTCCGCCGGCTCATCGCCCGCCGGATCCCTGAGCAGCGACCGCACAGCTAGACGCCAAGTCCGGCCGCCTCGTTAGACGCGCACCGCATCCACGAGGCGGCCGGACAGCTGTCAGGCCACCGGTGCCACCGGCCGCGCGTACTTGTCCCCGCCCCACCCATAGCGGGCCGCTTCAGCTACCACGCGCGTCACCGCTTCCTGGATCAGCTCCCGGGACTCCGTGTCGTCCTCGACCCGCCAGCCGTAGCGAGACGTCGCATCCAAGAACACCACGATCGCGTTGACGATCGGACTGACCCGGAACACCAGCGACCACGACGGCCCGTGCACCCGCAGCACCACCCCGCCGTCTCCGGGAACGATCCGCAGCACACCCGGCCCGCCCCGTTCCACTACAGCGGCAGCATCGACAAACGGTTGCCGCATCGCCGGATCATCGCCCAACCGAGCCGGCAACACCTGTTGCGTGAGCACGTCCGTCCCAGCGCGCCACGGGTCAATCGTCGGCTGATTCGCAAGAGTGTTGGCCACCTGATCGGCCAGCGCCCGACGACGCCGCGCCGCCGCCGACAACCCCCGAGGCTCGGCAGCACGCTTGCCGAGCGGCACGGCCGGATCACCCACCGGCAGCACCATCACCGGCGCGTCCGCACCTTCCGCCTGAGCGCGCCACACCTGATCGTGGGCCAGCTCGGACCGCAGGTTATACAGATCATCAGCCCAGGACGCCCAGGCCGCCCGCGTTCGTGGCTTCGGCATCATCCACGGCGCTGAACGCAAGCGCCGACGCGTCGACCGCCGAGCACAGACGCTCCGGCGACCGGCAGGCGAATTGCGGTACATAAAACACAGCTTGGCATAGTGCCAGTAGCGCTAGCGACAGTTGGCCTCGTGCCAGTTGGGCTAATGCCAGTAGCTGCCGGCGGACAGACATCCACGATCCGGCTACAGCCCTCGCTCCGCTGACCGCACACGATAGTTCATCACGTGCTTCCGATGACTCTGCAAGAGATCACGGCCGTTGTTGGCGGAACCGTCCACGACGCTCCCCAGGGCGTCACCGTGACCGCCCCCGTCGTGTTCGACAGCCGGCGCGTTGAGGCCGGCGGCATGTTCGTGGCGTTGCCGGGTGAGCGCGTCGACGGGCACGACTACGCCGCCCAGGCAATCGGGGTCGGCGCGGCGGCGGTGCTGGCGTCACGGCCGGTCGGAGTGCCGGCGGTGGTCGTCGAGGACGTACCCACCGCCTACGGTCGACTCGCCCGCGCGGTCGTGGACCGGCTGCCGCAGACCACCGTGATCGGGGTGACCGAATCAGTCGGCAAGACCTCGACCAAGGACATTCTCGCCCAGGTGCTTCCCGCGTGGGTTGAGACGGTGGCCAACCGCGCGTCGAACAACAACGAGCTTGGATTGCCGTACACGGTCACCAGGGCCACCGCCGACACCCGCTATCTCGTGTTGGAGATGGTGCGCGTGGCATTGGCCACGTGGCGTATCTGACCCGCATCGCCCCGCCCACGGTCAGCGTCGTCACTCGCGTTGGGCACGCGCATCTTGGCGAGTTCGGGTCGGTGGAGAACATCGCTCAGGCCAAGGGTGAGATCGTGGAAGCGCTGCCCGACGCGAGCGACGGCGGGTTGGCGGTGCTCAACGGCGACGATGTGTCGGTGGCCGCGATGGCGAGCCGCACCGGTGCCCTGGTGTTGACCTACGGCATCGACGGCCCGGCGGACGTGCGCGCCGAAGACGTGACCGTGGACGAGTTGGGCCGCGCCGGGTTCCGGCTCGTGCACGACGGTCAGGCCGCCGAGGTGCGGTTGCGTCTCTACGGGCTGCACTAGGCGTCTAACGCACTCGCCGCCGCAACGGTCGCCCTCGGTCTGGGGCACCCCATGGAGGCGGTCGCCGAGGCGGTGTCACGAGCCGAGGCGGTGTCGCCGGGACGCATGCAGGTCAGCACTCGCCCGGATGGGGTGACGGTCATCAACGACGCCTACAACGCCGCGCCGGATGCGATGCGGGCCGCGTTGCGCGCGTTGAAGGCGATCACCGGGGATGGCCGGCGGGCGGTCGCGGTGCTCGGGGAGATGGCCGAGCTAGGCGAGCACTCCGCACAGGTGCACCGGGAGATCGGGCAGCAGGTGGCCGAGGTCGGGGCTGGGTTGCTGGTGGCGATCGGCCAAGCCGACGCTGGGCAGTACGCGGACGGAGCCGCGGGCACCGGCACGACGGTGGACCGTGCGGGCAGCGTGGCCGAGGCGTGGGAGTTGCTGCCCGCCGGGTTGCGGCCAGGCGACGTGGTGTTGGTGAAGGCAGCCAACAGCGCCGGGCTCCTCAAGCTCGCAGACAAGCTGATCGAGGAACCCGGCCCTGTCACCGCCAGGCATAAGACTCGCTCGGACAGCGCGACCTCAGGCGGCACCCTTGTCGGCGTCACTCTTTTGCTTCCCAAGATATGTCAGCCGATCTCAAACGGCTGAGCGCATCGCAAGGTCCAACCAATCGGCTGGGCCCTGCAGATTGTTGCGACTATGCGCTAGTATCCGGTGTTCACCCAGGCAGAACAAGGGTCGGGCTGGAAAGAGATGTCTTCGCACACCCGAATGCGATAGATTTTAGAACCGCCCGTGTAGTAGGGGCTCGTAGCGCACTGAGTGTAATTCGCGTCGTGGCCAGTTTCACCGGAACTTCCATTGCGACGAGTGAATTGGCCATAAATCTTGCGACTAGTGTTGACCGTTTTGCATGCTTGTTCGTCGTTACCCGAGTTGAAATCCGATGCATAGCCGATGGAATTCGTTGCGGTGGCCGCATATGCGGGCGCCGGGGCAATTAGGACGGCACCTGCCAGTAGCACGAACCCGGCCGTTAGCTTCAGACCGATCCCCGTCTTCATGCACAACCTCCCACTAAAATTGAGGAACTGAAATGTGTCACTGCGCGGCAGCGGTGTCAATAGCGGTTGGCCAGTGGCTAGGGTCAGGTCCTTGATGTGTAGAGCCGCGACACGACTGTGGCTTCGCACCCGGGTTTCGCAATCTGGCCAACTACAGGACCAGATTCCTGCCCGAGAACTGCGAATTCCGCAACCACATCGTCGCTTAAGCAAGGGACGCCGCATGCCAATTGCCGCCCATCACGATGCGTCGGCCGGCTTAGTCGTCGAACGCTTGCCGCTACGGCTACCGTGCGCGGCCTTAACGTAGGTGCTCTTCGTAGCCGAGACGCTGATTGCCTTTTCATTGATCTCGGTCTCTCAAAAGCGTCTGGAGCGACAGCTTGGGTAGCCCTTTCTGGGCCGTTCAGCGACGGTTTCTGTCCCATGCCGCCAAACCCGCTCGGGCTATGGCTTTCGCAGCGGCCAACGGAGCGGGCGGCGTTTCGCTAGTGGTCTGGTCCTTTGGCACGCGGTCATCACGACGCCTTACCCGCCAGGCGAAACGCCCAGGCCCGGTCCGGCAACACCCGTGGATCCACAGAACCTGTAGGATAACAATCAATCAGTCTGTACAAGACGACTCGAATGGTTGGTCAATGAAGCGGCGATGTTTTCTGGCGCTGACGGCTGTGCTTGCAGGCGTGACGGGTTGCGGCAATGCTCCGCAGGCATCTGATGAACTTACTCTACGGCTAATTCAACCGAAGGATCGGGTTCCGGCGCCAGAGTTCACAGGACGATTGTTGTCTAGTCCTCAAGTTTTCAATCCGTTTGCATCGCAATCACCCGCGACGGTTATCAACTTTTGGGCATCCTGGTGCGCTCCGTGCCGCCTTGAAGCGCCCCAGTTGCAGCTAACTTATGAAGAGTATGCCAAAGAGGGCGTAAGCTTCGTCGGCGTCAACTCCAATGACAGTGAGACGAAGGCTCTATCATTTGTAGAAGCATTCCACTTGACTTACCCCAATATCTTCGATCCTCCAGGCAGGGTTGCTGCGAAGTATCGCGCCATCGTCTCAAATCCACAGCCAGGGACAGTAGTCGTGGACCGCCGTGGGCGGGTGTCCGCCCGTATTGTCGGCGGAGTGGCGAGGGACGATTTGCGGCATGTTCTTAGTCAGACTCTCTCGGAGAAGTAGGGCCTAACGCGCCCTCAAGTTATGCAGGCAAGCAGCACGATTCGTAAGGTGACGCCCTTGCCCTACGGAACCTGCTTTCGAGCGGTTGCAGGTGGCTTAGGCGCTAGAAAGTTGGAGTTGAGGGTGATCAGAGAGGACTACGCCATTGCGTTGGGCTTGCTTGCAGTGAAGCCTATGCACGGGTACGACTTACGTAATGCTTTCCAAGCCCTGTTTCCCGATGATAAACCACCTGCTTACGGACAACTTTATAGAATCATAGCTAGATTGGCCAAAATGAAAGCTCTTGCGAGCCAAACCATTGGTCGAGATCAAGGGCCAGATAGGCTCCAATACAAAGCCACTGAGGAGGGAAGAAGTATGCTAGATAAGTGGCTGAACATGCCTTTTGTGCCGCAAGATGACATGGCAAGCCTGCCGAAACGAATAGTTCTGGGGCTTCACTGCGGTAAGCCAACTTCTTGGGCTCTCGGCCGGATTGACGAAGCTGAGGAAATTGTTCTGCAGAGGTCAAATGAACTGAAGGCTGACCTTGGGAGCAGCTTTAGGGTGTTCCAGAACCGCGCTCTGGTTCAGTGGCTGGAGTTTTCTCGATTGCATCTCGACGGATCGTCGTAATTCCCATACACGGCCATAACGCAGTCCCCCCCAAGCCTGTAAGGCTTCTAGCCTCGGCCCTTCGTTAACTCGGCCCTTCGTTAAGGGCTGTCCACGGGCTGGGCTGGAAACGCAGAAGTGCCTTCTGTTCAGGGAAAATAGGGCTTGTCGAGAGTCCTGATCATCCCGTCACGGAAGGCACTTGCTGGGTGAAGGCTACCGCAACACGTCCGAAGATCGTGGTGACCGGCGACCGGCGAGGCGTGGTCGGTCACGCTGGTGCCCGCCTGCTCGCCGATGTGGCGGATGCGACCGGGTTGACCAGCGCGTTCGGCCTGGCTTGTGCTGGTTTGCGGCAGCGGCAGCGGCAGCGGCAGGGCGGTCACGATCCGGGTCGCGTTGCGGTCGATCTGGCGGTGATGCTCGCCGACGGCGGTGAAGCGATCGCCGATCTGGCGGCGCTACGGGATCAGGCCGGCCTGTTCGCGCCGGTCGCCTCCGATCCGACGGCGTAGCGGCTGCTGTCACAACTGGACGAGACGCTGCTGGCCGAACTGCGGGCCGCGCGGGCTCAGGCGTGGCAGGTGGCCTGGGCCCAGCACGCCGAGACCCGCGACCGAGCCTTCCCGCAGGTCAGCGTGGCCGGGCAGACGGTCGCAGGCCTGGTCGTGGACATGGACGCCTCGATCGTGCTCTGCCATTCCGAGAAGGAGTCAGCGACGCGGACCTGGAAGAAGACATTCATGTATCACCCGTTGTTCTGCTTCCTGGACAACACCGGCGAAGCATTATCCGGCCTGCTGCGTGAGGGCAGGGCCGGGTCCAACACCACCGCCGATCACATCACCGTCCTTGATCAGGCCCTGGCGCAGATCCCGGATGAGCACCGGCACGGCACCCCGATCCTGATCCGCAGTGATTCAGCCGGTTCCAGTCACGGCTTCCTCGCCCACATACGCGGCCTGCGCGAGCAGCACCTGGACATCCGGTTCTCCGTCGGCGCCGCGATCACCGAACCCGTCCGACAGGCCATCACGGCCGCCACCGGCTGGGTTCCCGCCCTCGACACCGATTGGGATCTGCGCGAGCATGCCGAGATCTGCGAGATCACCGGCCTACTCGACGCTGCCGGCTGGCCCGACGGGACCCAGTTCATCGTCCGCCGCGAACGTCCGCACACCGCCGCCGGACACGCGCCCGGGAGGTCAGCGGCGCGATCCCGGGAGGCGGCGAGGCCACCTGCCCGGATGACGAGGGACGGGACACACCCGCCATCGCAGACGACATCAACCAGTGCCGCCGCCCCCTCGCCCCGCTGGCCGGGGAGCGTGGGGGCGCAGAGCCGTTGGACGGGGTACGCTGCGTCGATGCGCGCGCCGCTCTGGCAGCACACCGTCGACCGGCTGGGGGACACCAGCACGATCATGCTGTCCGGAGAGCTCGATCTATCCGCCGACCGGGAGGTGCGGGAGGCGATCATCGGCGAGCTTCAGCGACCCGGCCTCACCCGCCTCCTCATCGACATGCAAGCGGTCACCTTCATCGACTCCACCGTGACCGCCACGCTCGTCTACACCTCCAACGCCGCCCACAAGTCAGACCGCCAATTCACCATCTCGCCTAGCCAACGCGTGCGCCGAATCGTGGAACTCACCGGGCTGTCGTATCTGCTCGACCCAGCGGACCGATAGTTCCTCGGGCTACGCCGGCCACCCCGCCCCTGCCCGTTCACGGCCGACACATTGCAGTGAGTAATGACATCGCTGGCATAGATGGCCATATCTCATGGGTTCCGAAGATGCCGGCCGGCGGCCAGACGCCTAGCCGGCAAACCCCAAGGGAATCAATTTGCGTGACCCGAAGCGCGGGATTGACTCCGGCTCGGCCATCCCAGGAAACGATCGAACAGTTCCGCGTCGCTGCACGCGTCGTCCGGCCGCAGCTTGCCCAGGTCGTCCGCCGCCTCGCCGAGCAGACCGGCCAGATAGACGAACAGGCACACTCGATCCCGCTCGTACTCGGCCAGTAGCGCCAACTTGGCGTCTCCGCACGGCCACGGGTGGCCGCAACCCCTGCACAGCCAGATCGGCCGGATCGGCGTGTGCGGACGGCGAGTCACGATGACCACCCCGACTCCGCCAACAGCCGGTGCAGCTCACGGCACACGCACCCCGGGGCCGGCTGGGCGAGGAGCTGCCGAATCTGCGCCTCTGTCTCCTGCTCTCGAAGCCGGCGCGCCAGGGCGTCCGTGCGGCCCCACGCCGCCAGTAGCGCGCCCTCCAGCCCCAACACCACGTCACAGGCTTTCCAGAACTCACGAGGCGCGCACTGGCGTCCCACCTCCACATTGGCGATGGTGCTGCGTGACCAACGCGCCAGCACCGCCAACCGATCCTGCGTTACCCGCGCCTCCGCAAGGACACGCCCCAACGTCCGGCGAGACTCCGCCACCGCATCGGGCGTCACCACATTCAACCGGCTGGGAGCCGCGAGCGCGGCCAAGACGGAAGCTGTCACCGCCGGCCACCGCCCCCATCAGACCGACCAGCCCGCGGCCCACCCGGCGCGCCCTCCGCAGCGGTGTGCGTCGGCATCAACCCGGCTATCCGTCCGTTCTTGATTCTCCAAGCCCTCAGGGTCTCGCCAGCGCGCACCAGCCGGGGACAACTACCGTCGGCCTGGCAGCGGGAGCACACGTTTCGGTGATGGAAGTCCACGACGAAGCCTGCCATCATCACGGCGAACGGTGGTGCAGGCTGCGGCGTTTCCACGCTCACAGCCGATCCCCACGTGGCCGTCGGGCCGCGTGATCGGCGCGCCACGTGCCACCCCGCGTCAGCAGGGGCCGATCCTGGGCCAGTGGCATCGTCGGGGCGTTCCACGAGGGCGTTGGACGGAGATGGCCGCCGTAGGCACCGCCACGGTGGGCATACGCCGAGCGATCTACCACGTCCACCGGCTCCCGCTCGCGCTGGAACCACTTCCATCGGGGCATCCAAGTCACCTCCGGCCTCCGTCTACCAGGCTCGCTGCCAGCTACGATCCGGCGGCATCGATGCGCCGTGCAACACTCCAGACGAGACGATCGCGCAGAGACGCGCCTAGCGGGCGATGATGCAAGAGCCGTCTCACGGCAAGTCGAATGACGCGTCAGGATGAGACAGGGAGGATGGTGCCGATGAGCGAAGCGGGATCGACGGTGCCGAGGCGGGAGCTTGGCCGGCTGCTTAGGCAGGCCCGGGAGCAAGCCGGCATCGGCCTGGAAGCTGCGGCCTCTGATCTTGAATGGTCGCGGGCCAAGATGTACCGCATCGAGTCGGGGCAGACTCCCGTACGCGCGCTCGACGTTGACCAGATGTGCCGCCTGTACGGGGCCTCACCGGAGATGACCGAAGTTCTGATCAGTCTGGCCAAGGAGTCCAAGAGCAAGGGCTGGTATCACGCCTACGGGGAGATCATCCCTCGATGGTTTGAGCTGTACGTAGGGCTTGAGTCTGCGGCCAGCCGGATACGGACCTACGAACATGCTCTGGTGCCCGGCCTGTTGCAGACACCCAACTACGCCGCTGAGGTAGTACGGACTCGACCAGGTGTCACCGACGAAGAGGTTGCCAAGCTCGTTGGACTCCGCACGGAGCGTCAACGTCTCCTAGTCCGAAAGAGGCCAGCAGCTCCCTCGTTGGAAGTGATCATTGAGGAGGCGCTACTACACGCGAACGTGCCGGGCATGGCCGGGCAGATAGATCGACTCATGGAAGCCGGCGAGGCACCCAACGTGTCCGTCAGGCTCCTACCACTGAACAAGAGACTGAGCCAGGTAGCCATTGCCGGTAGCTTCGTCATTCTAGATTTCCCGACGAATGGTGCTCGGTCTGCCGAGCCGACAACCGTCTATAACGAGGGGCTCTCGGGAGCGCTCTACATCGATCGCCTTGAAGAGGTCAGAGCGTATGCCGAGGTTTGGAACACCCTCACGTCTCAGGCATTGAGCGTGGAGGAGTCCCACAAAATAATGCAAGGAATCAAGGAGAGGTATCATGACTAATCTGACCGGCGCAGTCTGGCGGAAGAGCAGCCGCAGCAGCTCTCAGGGCAACTGCGTGGAGGTAGCCGCGAACCTCCCAGGCCTCGTTGCCGTCCGGGACAGCAAAGACCAGCACGGGCCGGCGCTGGTCTTCACCCCCGCTGGCTGGGAAGCCTTCCTTCGCTTCACCAAGACGGCAAAGTAGCCCTCTCGGTGCCGCGCCAACCGCCGAGTGCCCACCTCAAGCAGGGAACGTATGGCCAGGGCGCAGGTGCGGTGAGCCCCCGTGAGGCCAGACGCCCACGCATTGGCCGGCACGGCGATCACTGACGGGCAGCCATAGGGGTGGTCTACCTGCACAGAGGGCCACCCCTATGGACTAGCAGTTACCCTCAATCACGACCAGGATTCAACTAGTGGACCGCTCCCACCATGAGATCGTTTTTCGATTCCAGCCTACCGGGCCCGGCCGATCTCAACCTGGGCGCGCTACCCCACAGACAACCCGGAGTGGCCCGGGGTGGTGGGCATCTTCGGCCACGCAAGGTGAGATTGGCGGAATACCCTAGACGCGGGGTCTACCCAACCGGCAGCTACCATGCCTTGCAGGCCCAGGCCGATGAGCGGGCACAAACAGCGCGACCGTGAGGACCAAGGTGGGCGAGAAATTCGGCGAAATAGCCCTATCGGGAAGTTTTCCCCTCGCGATCCTCGTATCGCTTCTCGCGGGCCTGGCGAGCTTCCTCTCGCCTTGCGTACTGCCACTGATTCCAGGTTATGTGGCATACGTCACCGGGCTTACCGGACGAGACCTAGAGCAACAGCGCCGGGGGCGGGTGGTCGCAGGTGCGCTGCTCTTCATTGCAGGCTTTTCACTAGTTTTTGTTACCACGCTGGTAATGGGCTCTCAATTAGGGAGAGCGCTATTTGCGCATCAGCGAATGATAGAGGTCGTCGGTGGCTTGCTCGTCGCAGGACTCGGCGCAATTTACATGGGCCTCATTCCAAAGCTCCAAACCGAATGGCGAATTAGGAAACTTCCCCCCGTAGGTGTGTGGTCGGCACCGCTCGTCGGCATTGTCTTTGCACTTTCGTGGACTCCTTGCGTCGGGCCGACACTTGGGGCGGTGATGCAACTTGCAATCGTTAACCACACCGAGCAGCGTGCGCTCATGCTCGCCGCCGCCTACTGCGCAGGAATCGGCGTCCCCTTCCTCATCTTCGCCATCTACTTCCGTCGCCTCCTGGGAGTTTTCCGATTCATCCGTCGACACAATGGAGTTGTCTCCAAAGTTGGCGGATTGCTGCTGATTGCCGTAGGGATAGCGTTGGCGACTGGCGCATGGAACTCGTTCACCATCTGGCTGAGAGCAGCTTTTTCGACTTTTGACGTGCTCGTTTAATAAGGTGTCGCATCAGCCCACAGAGGGCCACCAAAGTGGCTGCTCCCAAGCATTTGTGCCACGAGCGTTACAACTGGACATAAATGCGGCACATCCCGTTATGCGATGCAGAGCTCAATTGATCTTGCGCGAGGCGTCGAAATACCACCCCTCCGCCTCTAGGCACTCAAGCGAACTCACAGGGGTTGCGGAGCGCAACTTCCGCATCTACTGTCGGTGACGCATCGACACCCATCCACGGGAGGACTCATGGGCAAGTTCGATCTTCGCCGGCTTCGACTGGCCACCCTGGCAGCGCTGTCCGCAGCAGCGATCACGGTCACCGCAGCACCGGTAGCGGCGCAGGCCTCGCCAGGTCCGCTCGCGGGCGGAGGATGCCTCACCGGCGGGTCACCCTGGAACGTGGGCGTCTGCTCCTCCGACAACGGCGTGACTGTGTTCGGGGACCTCTACATCAACAGCCGTGGCAGCCTCGGCAGCAGTTGCTACACCTACTACAGGCTGCTCGACACCACGACTGGCAACTGGGTCGCAAACAGTGGGAACCAGGACTCTACCTCGGCCACCACCCGAACATCTCCGCCCCGAAGCTATCGGGCCACCGTTACCGCAACTACGGATACGTCTACGTCGACGGCGTCAATGTCTTCAATGGTGTCAGCAAGGACACCTTCTGACGGCAGCCAGCTCGGCACATGCGCCGAATGTGAGCCCGATGTGAGCCCGGACGGTTGAGAACCAGCCGACATGTAAACCCCCTGAGAAGCAGCCGTAGGGGTGCCGACCTGCACAGATAGGCACCCCTACGGACTCGCGATCATGCCCAAAGATTAACGGGATTCAACTCATAATCCCTCGGTCGCGGGTTCGAGTCCCGCCCGCCCCACCACGGAAGCGCCCTGGTCAGCCATGCTGGCGGCGACCCGGTCGAACGGCATCAAGATCCGGACCGATGCCCTCAGTCCGGACTGGCCCCGGCCCCGGCCTCAGAGATCCGCTAGCTTGCACCGAGCGCGTCCCTGATACTCACGGCGTGATCAGCAGCGACCCTCGCGCCCCCCGGCTGCCTCGCGTGCCTCACCCAGCCGACAGTCGAAGGCTGCCCATCTACATGATCATCTTCTTGGTCTTGGGCATCGCTGGATTCTTCGCACACGCACAGGCCGACAGCCTAAAGGCGCTCGTTTTCGCGAGCATCATCTCGGGAGTGTTCTTCACGTGCTTCCTGATCGTGTTCGCGATCTACTGGACCGGATACCTGCTGAAGGGACACGCCACCTAGCAGGCCGAGCGCCCGGCTGAGTCCGATGGGCCGTCATAGCCGGTTACCTGTACGGGGCGTACTGGACGCTGCGGGACCAACGCCGCCAGAAGGGTAGCGGCAGGCAGCCTGCTGGCGCTTCGCCTCCGATCTCGGTCTCCACTGATCCATCGGCGAGGGTGACCGAGACGGCCGAGCGGCCCGGAGCAAAGACCTCCCGGACCCTGCCGGCGATCACTGAGCGAGCGATGTCTTCGAGTAGGGCCAAATCTTCAGGGCCGGCTTCCAGTTCCCATCGGCCGCCGTGGTCACCGACTCCCAGGATGAGTTCATCGGAGAAGTCGGTCCATCCGAAGGCGCGAGCATCGGGATTACGTGGTGTGACGCCCACCGATATCCCGCCCTCGATGCGGTCGACCTCCACAGTCGCCACCCCTGCCAACTCCTTTGCCAACTGCCTCGCGATTTTCAGAGTTGGTGTCCCTGGCGACTGGTCGGTGCCGGGTTCGTCTTGGCCGTGCTCATCCGTCACGCGGTCAGTCTGCCAGGCATCAGGGGTAGGGCGGATGCGTCGATCACCTCTGCCCGTCTCCTGACCGTGCCGCCGACAGCGGTGGGAATCACCGTTCCTGTCAGTGGGAGGACTCGCGGTTGAACAGCCGCTTCGACCACAGGTATCCGCCGAGCGCGATGACGGCGCACCAGACGAGCGCGATCCACGCGTTGTTCCCGATCGGCTTGTCCATCAGCAGGCCGCGCAGGGTTTCGATGATCGGCGTGAACGGCTGGTACTCGGCGAACCAGCGCAGACCGGCCGGCATGGAGTCGGTGGGGACGAACCCGCTGCCGAGGAAGGGCAGCAGAATGAGCGGCATGGGCAGGTTGCTCGCGGTCTCGACGCTCTTGCTCACTTGGCCGAGCGCGACGGACAACCAGACGAGCGCGAAGGTCACCGCCACCAGGAAACCGGCCGTGGCCAGCCACGCGCCCAGCCCGGCGGTGGGCCGGAAGCCGACCAGCAACGCCACGCCGATCACGACCGCCAGGCTGAACATCGCCTGGATCACGCTGCCCAGGACGTGTCCGGTCAGCACCGAGACGCGGGCGATGTGCATGGTGCGGAACCGGGTGATGATGCCTTCGGTCAGGTCCATGGCGATCGAGATCGCGGTCCCCTGGACCGTGGCCGCCACGGTCATCAGGATGATCGCGGGAGCGACGTAGTTGGCGTACGCGGCGCGCCCGCCGGCCGCGCCGCTGTGCGCCGCTCCGCCGAGCCCGGCGCCCAGCGTGCCGCCGAGCACGTAGACGAACAGCAGCAGGAAGACGACGGGCATCCCGACGAGCATCACGGTCATCGACGGGTACCGCAGCATGCGCTTGAGGTTGCGGCGCAGCATCGTCGCCGAGTCGCGTAGCGGATGGAAACGGAGGCCCGCCGGAGCCGAGGCGGTGAGGGCCGGGGCGCTCATCGAGTGGTCACCTCTTCGTGGGTGGGGTTGCCGGTGAGGGCGAGGAAGACGTCGTCGAGATCGGGGGTGTGCACGGACAACTCGTCGACCTCGATGGCGCGGTCGTCGAGCCGGCCGATCAGGGTCTTCAGCGAGCGCAGGCTGCCATCGCTGGGCACCCGCAGGGCGAGCGCGTCGTTCTCGCGCGACGCCTGACCCAGTACGCGCATGGCCGCGTCGAGGCCCTGCGGGTTGGCGAACCGCAGGCGAACGTGCCCGCCGGGGATGCGGCGCTTCAGTTCCTCCGCGGTTCCCTCGGCGACCACCCGGCCGTGGTCGAGGACCGCGATCCGGTCGGCCAGCTCGTCGGCCTCCTCCAGGTACTGCGTGGTCAGGAAGATGGTGACGCCGCCGGCCACCAGGTCCCGGACGATCTGCCACATGTTCCGGCGGCTGCGCGGGTCCAGTCCGGTGGTCGGCTCGTCGAGGAAGATCACTTGCGGGCTGCCGACCAGGGTCATCGCCAGGTCGAGCCGCCGCCGCATGCCCCCGGAGTAGGTCGATGCCGGCTTCCTTGCCGCCTCGGTCAGGTCGAACTGTTCGAGCAGCTGGGCGGCGCGCCGGCGGCCTTCGCCCCGGGCGAGGTGGTGCAGATCCGCCATCAGCAGCAGGTTCTCCTCGCCGGTGAGCAGGTTGTCCACCGCGGAGAACTGGCCGGTGACGCCGATGGCGGCGCGCACCGAGTCCGGTTCGCGGGCGAGGTCGTGCCCGGCGACCTGGACGTCACCGGCGTCGGCACTGATCAGAGTGGACAGAATCTTGACCGTGGTGGTCTTCCCGGCGCCGTTCGCGCCGAGCAGCGAGAAGACCTTTCCCCGTGGCACGTTCAGATCGAGACCGTCGAGCACGACGTGGTCGCCGAACGATTTCCGTAGCCCGGTCGCGGCGATCGCCGGGCGGGATTGCGTGATGGTCATGGTTTCCCTTCCTCCGGGGCTGGAAGTGGATCAGGAGCGGTGGATGGTGATGTCGCCGTAGGAGGTGCGGCCGCGGACCTCGACGGTCTGGTTGGTCTCGTCGGGCCGGGTGGTGCTCTCCAGCTGGTTGCGCACGTGCCCGAATCCGGTGTTGACCTCGAGCCAGGCGGCGGTGCCCGCCGCGATGCCGATGTCCAGGTCGCCTGCGGCGGTGCCGAGGACGACCGAGCCGCGGACCACCTCGCCGAGGCGGATGCTGCCGTTGGACGTCTTCGCGTCGACGCCGGCGCCGGCCCGCTCGACGTCGATGGCGCCGTTGGCGCTGCGCACCCGCACGTCGCCGGTGACCGCGTCGATCGTGGTGTCGCCGTTGGAGTTCTTGACCACCACGGCGCCCTCGACCTCGCCGATCTGGATCTTGCCGGAACCGGTGGAGATCTCGGCGTTGCCTGTGATGCCGTCGACGGTGACGTGACCGATACCCGTATGCAGTCGCAGCGGGCCGGTTCGTTCGAACCCGACGTTGCCGGTGGTCTTGACCCGGCACTCGCCGAGCCGGCCGGCACAGCGGATGTCGCCCATCTGCAGGTGAGCGGACAGTTGGGAACCGCTGGGCAGTTCGATGGAAACGTCCACCGACCTGCTCTTCTTCGAGAAGTCGAAAGTGCGCTTCGGGCCGGTGACCTGGAGCATGCCGTTGGTGTAGTCGACACGGACCTGCGCGGCGGCCTGCACGTCGGACTCGTCGGTTTTGTCGCTCGGCCGGACCTCGACGATGGTGTCCGTGCGGTCGCTCGCGGCGATCCGCACGTAGCCGACGCCGAATTCGAGCGTGACGGAGATCGGTTTGGGCGTCTCGAAAGTAGGCATGGTTGTCCCCGCATCATGGGTAGGTGAGTCGCCCCCGCTGGTCGGGGACGTGGTGGAAGGAAGGCGTGCGGTGCGGTCAGCGCACCCAGCCGGTGAAGCCCTGCTTGGTCCGTTTCCCGCCGCCGCGTGGCTCGGGACGCTGATCGCGATCGGACCGCTGCAGGCCGGCGGCGGCCGCCCGGACCAGCCAGGCGTTGACCGAGCGCCCCTCCTTGGCCGCGGCCTCCTCGATCGCGGCCTTGAGCTGCTCGGGCATGCGTACGTTGATCCGGGCGGCAGGGCCGTCCTCGGCGATCAGCAGATCGCTGTCCGGCGCGCCGCCGACCGTCGCCGCGGTGTCCTCGGCCGCGAGCCCGAGCGGCTCGGCGGGTGGCGGAGTCACGACGAAGCTCGGATCCCGCCCGCGCAGGCGCAGCTCCACCGAACCCGGAGCCAGGTCCCGGGTGATCTCGTCGGCGGCGCCCGACAGCGCGTCCAGCAGCGTCATCCGGATCGCCGACTCAAGCGACCCGGTCAGGCGCTCGACCAGCGCACGCGCCTCTTCACCGCCGGCTTCGGCAAGCGTGGCGAACTCACGTCCGAGGTTGCTCACATACGAGGTCAAGTCCATGGTGCCAATATGGCACATCGATGGCACACGAACAAGCCATTTTGGCACCAGCGGGTGTCGTGTTGGCGCTGCCTGACGTATCGGGATGAAAGAGCGCAGGTCAAGCGTGGGGACGCCGCTGCTCGATCGCCGGACGAGGAGGTCCGCCGGCGGGTCCCTGAGTACGAAGGCTCATGTGCCTGGCCGGCGCGAACGGAAGGATCGGGGACCATGACAACGCGTACCCTGCTCGGCGGCCTGATCCTGGCGGCGGCGACGGTCGGCACCTGGTTCGCCTGGCTGAGCTGGGAGACCGGCTACACGGTCGACCCGGAGACCGGCGCGACCAGCGGCCCGTACGCGGTGTGGCAGGTGGTCGGCTGCGTGCTCACGCTCGGTGTCGTCGCCGCGGTCGGCGGTTGGTGGCTCGGCCCGTGGCTGGTGGCGCCGGTGATGGCGGTCGCCTTCACGGTTCCCTGGGCGGTGCACGCCGCGTCGACCGACGAATCCGGGCTGTGGGCGGTGGGCGCGGCGTTGGTGCTGCTCGGCACGGCGGCCGGCAGCGGCGTGGTCAGCTTGGCCGCCCACCTGCTCCGTCGGCGACTGACCGGCGTGTGACCCGGCACCGCCGCGGTATCTATCCTCACCTGCCACGAGGGGCCCCGCCGAACCGGCGGGGCCCCTCGTGGTCATGCGGTGCTCAGGCGAGCGCCTTCAGGTAGTCCGGGTTGGCCTTCAGCCACTCGTCGACGGCCTTCGCCTCGTCACCCTTGTGGGTGTTGAACATCAGGTCCTCCAGGGACCCGAGCTGCTGACCGTCCATCTTGAACTTGTTCAGCATCGCGGTGACCTCGGGGAAGTCCTTGCCGAAGCCCTTGCGGGCGAAGGTGTTGATCTGCTCGGCCTGGCCGAGGGTGCCCTTCGGGTCGGCGAGGTCCTTCAGCTCGTACTTGGCGTAGGCCCAGTGCGGGTGCCAGAGGGTGACCGCGATCGGCTTCTTGTCGGCGATCGCGCCGTCCAGCGCGGCCAGCATGGCCGGGGTGGAGGAGGTCTTCAGCTTCAGCTTGCCGTCCAGGCCGTAGCCGGGGAGCACCTTCTCCTGGGTGGCCTTGGTGAGGCCGGCGCCCGGCTCGATGCCGATCAGCTGCCCGCCGAAGGTGCCCGCCTGGGCGGCCAGGTCGTCGAGGGAGTCGACGCCCTGCACGTACTTCGGCACGGCGATGCTCAGGCTGGCGTCGTCGTGCCAGACGCCGAGCTTCTCCAGCTTGTCGCCGTACTTCGCCAGGTAGGAGGCGTGCGTCTGAGGCAGCCAGCCGTCCAGGAACAGGTCGATGTCGCCGTTGGCGAGACCGCCGTAGACGAGACCGGCCTCCAGGTTCTTCAGCTGGACCCGGTAGCCCTTCTCCTCCAGGATGTGCTGCCACAGGTGGGACGCGGCGATCGCCTCGTCCCAGGCCATGTAGCCGATGGTGATCTTCTTGCCGGTGCCGGACGCGCCGTCCGACGAGTTGCCGCAGGCGGCGGCACCGCCCAGGGCGAGGGTGGCGGTCACCGCGAGCGCGAGGACGCGCTTCAGGGTCGTGAACACAGGGATTCCCTTCCTGTTTCGGGGTTGCCGGCGGACCCGCGTACGCGGGAACAGGGGTGCCGGCGGAGGGCGATGGTCAGGCGTCCTGCCGCGCGAGGCGCTGCGCCCGCGCGGACGGGAACCGGTCGCCCACGGAGTCGGTGAGCCGGTCGAGCACCACGGCGAGGACCACGACGGCGATCCCGCCCTCGAAGCCACTGCCCACCTCGACCTGGGACAGCGCGAACATGATCACGTCGCCGAGGCCGCCGGCGCCGACCATGCCGGCGATGACCACCATGGACAGGGCCAGCATGATGACCTGGTTGACCCCGGTCATGATGGTGGGCAGGGCCAGCGGCAGCTTGGTGCGCAGCAGCACCATCCACGGTGGTGCGCCGAACGACTCGGCGGCCTGGACGATCTCCTGGTCGACCTGGCGCAGGCCCAGTTCGGTCAGGCGGACGCCGGGCGGCATGCTGAACACCAGGGTGGCCAGCACGCCCGGCACGGTGCCGATGCCGAAGAAGAAGATCGCCGGAATGAGATAGACGAACGCCGGCATGGTCTGCATCAGGTCCAGCACCGGCCGGGCCAGCGCGGAGGCCCGCTTGTTCTCGGCGATGAAGACGCCCAGCGGGATCGCCAGCAGCAGCGCGAGCACGCTGGCCACGAGCACCTGCGCGAGCGTGCTCATGGTCTCCTCCCAGTACGGCATGCCGGCCACCAGGCCGAGGCCGACCGCGGTGCCGAGGCCGAACTTCCAGCCGCGCAGCCACCAGCCGAGCGCGGCCAGGACCGCCACGACCACCACCGCCGGTACGCCGGTCAGCAGGTCGCTGAGCGGGCGCACCAGGGCGTCGACCACGGCGGCGACCGCGTCGAAGAACGGGCCGAGGCTGCCGGTGGCCCAGTCGACGGCCGACTCGGTCCAGGCGCCCAGCGGCACCCGGGGCAGCCAGGCGTCGAGCGGGGACTGCGGGACGCTCATGCCGACTCTCCCTTCGTACCGACCAGTTCCACGTCGTCCTGCGCCGGGGCGTCCGCCGGCTCGTCCGGGGTGGCGGCGGCCAGCGCGCTGAGCAGGGTGATCCGGGGGATCACTCCGGTCAGCCGGCCGCGCTCGTCCAGCACCGCCACCGGGTGCTGGCTCTCCGCGCAGTCGGCGAAGAGGTCGGCCACCGCGGTGTCCTCGGTGACCGTGCGGGCCCGCTCGGTCGAGACGTACCCGTCCAGGTTCGGCCGGCCCTCGCGGAGCGCGCGCAGCACCTCGTCCTCGGTGACGGTGCCGAGGAACTTCTTCATCGGTCCGGTCACGTAGACCACCGAGGTCTGGCTCTCCCGCAGGGCCTTGGCGGCCACCCGGGGACCGGCGTTGACGTCCAACACGTGCTGCGGCTTCTCCATCACCGAGGCGGCGGTGAGGATCCGGGTCCGGTCCACGTCGGCGACGAACTGCGCCACGTACCCGTTGGCCGGGTCGGTGAGGATCTCCTCGGCGGTGCCGATCTGGACGATGCGGCCGTCCCGCATCACCGCGATCCGGTCGCCGAGCCGCATGGCCTCGTTGAGGTCGTGGGTGATGAAGATGATGGTCTTGCCCAGCTCGGCCTGGAGTTCCAGGAGCTGGTCCTGGATCTCCCGGCGGATGAGCGGGTCCAGCGCCGAGAACGCCTCGTCCATCAGCAGGATGTCGGTGCCGGCCGCGAGCGCGCGGGCCAGTCCGACCCGCTGCCGCATGCCGCCGGAGAGGTCGTGCGGCAGCTTGTCCGCCCACTCCACCAGACCCACCATGCGCAGCGCCTCCATCGCCCGCTCGCGCCGCTCGGCCTTGGGCAGGCCGGCGACCTCCAGCGCGTACCCGGCGTTCTCCAGCACCGTCCGGTGTGGCATGAGCGC
Organism: Micromonospora yasonensis; assembly: GCF_026013475.1. GTDB lineage: Bacteria > Actinomycetota > Actinomycetes > Mycobacteriales > Micromonosporaceae > Micromonospora > Micromonospora yasonensis. Next base: position 58,795 of record NZ_JAPDPH010000005.1, read on the forward strand.
GAAGTGCTGGAAGACCATGCTGATCTTCTCCCGGCGCAGCCTGCGCAGAGCCGCGGGCTTCAGCGTGGTCAGCTCGACCCCGTCGACCCGCACGCTGCCCTGGGTGGGGCGCAGCAGGCCGTTGAGCATCCGGATGAGGGTCGACTTGCCGGAGCCGGAGAGGCCCATCACGACGAAGATCTCGCCGGGGCGTACCTCGAAGTTCGCGTCGATCACGGCGGCCGTGGTCGGCAGCCCGACCAGGGCCTCGGCGCGGGGTGCGCCGTTAGCCAGGCGTCTTACCGCTTCGTCAGCTCGATTGCCGAATATTTTGTAGAGCGACTTCACTGCGAGCGCGGACACGATCCCCTCTCCGACGGAAACCGGTGGCGGATTGCGCCATCGGTGGCCATCTTCGCGTCTGGTCCGTCCATATCAACATCGGTCACATTCAGCGGGCCATACGGGCCGGCCGAGAAACCTACCGACGTCATCGCCGCAAATCCAGCCCGTACTGCGGGAAATGTGGATCTTCACACAATTTCTTGCGCTGCGGAGGTGACGAATCCGGTCGTCCGGGCGCACCGCGGACGTGCTGGACGCAGCCATGGTGTCGGCAGAGTTTGCTGCTCCCTACGTTGATCGTCCCGTTCGGGGAGGCCCTCGTCGGGCCGGCGGCCGGTCGGCCCCGTTCGTCCCCGAATTTGACGGCCTCGATAGAGAACCGTCATGCGTTCGTCATATTCCGATCTGAGCTCCGCCGCGTCTTCCGGTCGGTCCCGGGTTGCGATTACGGATTCGTGTCGCCCGTTCCAGAAATCGCCGACGATGGATTTTTGGCGCACGGGTGGGAGTCGATGCCGACGTTTCCGCGGTGGCGAAGCCGGGCACCGCCCGCCCGCTGACCCGGGCCGCCGGCCGGAGACAGCGGCCGGCGCAACCGGATCGAGGACAGCCCGGCCGACGGATGGCCGACAGGACGGCCCGGACCCTTCCGGCGCATTGTTTATGCAGGTGGAGAGGTTGCGGATGGCGGGCCACAACGCATCCCTCCGGCTCCGGCGGCGGCCCTTCGTCGACGCCGGGCGCCGCCATTGCCGAGCGCGGCCGTGACGCCGCCGGCGGGTCTCGTCCCGCCGCGTCCACGCCCGGCCGGACCCGGCCCGGCGCCGTCCCTGGTGGACGGTGCCGGCCACGCCAGGACAAGGACGTCACCACCTCCGGCCGACGCCGCCGGCGCGTACCGCCCCGGAACGGTCGACCGGGCGCACCGGCGCGTGCCGGGCGTACGAGCAAGGAAGGAGGGGGCGGAGATGGCCGCTCCCACCGTCACCGCGAGCCTGAACGCCTCGACCTACTCCCCGGGCGACCAGATGACCCTCACGGTCACCTACGGCGACCCGGACACGAAGGCCCTCACCGTCACCGTCGTGGTGACCGACTCGCAGGGCAACAGCAGCGCCCCGACCAAGGCCACCGCCGTGATCGACCCGCTGACCGTCACGCTCACCGACGACTCCGGCCGGACCTGGACGAAGGTCTCCGACACCGGCACGGTGGCGGTCTACCGGGCGGTGGCGTGATGCCCCGGGTCACCCTCACCGTGCGGGACCGGGCCGGGCACGCCGCCACCGCCACCGCCGACTACACGGTCGCCCCGCCGGTCCTGGGCGGCTACTACCTCGCCGGCAACGCCGACCCGACGGCCGACCTGGCCGGCGGCCACTTCCGCTCGCTCACCCAGTACCGCAGCTTCGCCGACGGCCACAGCTTCCCCGGGTACAACAACACCTGGCTGCCCGTGCTCGGCCGCAACGGGTTCGCGATCAACATGGTGCTGGAGTTGAAGCACTACGGCGCGGCCACCACCGGGCCGCAGACCTTCACGGTGGACGGGGTCGGCTACACCGTGCCGGCCCCCGCGATGACCATCCAGCAACGCCCGGGGACCACCTGGCCGAAGGCGTACGGGTACGGGCAGGTGCTCGCCGGGCTCTGTGACGGGCTCTTCGCCCGGGCCCTGTCGCAGTACCGCACCCTGGGCTTCCCGGTGAACATCCAGCTCGCCTCGGAACTCGACACCGACCACGAGTTCGGCACCACCGAGTCGGGGGTGGCGTACAACTGGGCCGACTCGGACGCCCGGGCAGTGCGGGCGATGACCTACGTCGTGAACTGGTTCAAGGCCCGCGCGCTGCCGGCCGGCACCACCTTCTCGGTCGGCTCGGGCGGCTTCGACCGGGCCGCCTACCAGCGCACCCACCCGGAAGCGCTGATGGCGAAGCTGGACTTCCTGCAGTGGAACGTCTACGCCACCGACCCGACCCACACCGCGCTCGGCCGGTTCCGCCGCACCAAGGACTGGGCGGTGGCCGACCTCGGCCCGGTGGCCCTCTCCCGCCCGGTGCTCATCGCCGAATGGGGGGTACGGAAGGCCGAGTTCCCCGACCAGGCCGCCTGGATCGCCACCGTGCCGCCGGCCATCGCCCAGCTCAACGCCGAGCGGGGACCCCGGATTGTGCGGACCAACTACTTCAACTCGGGCTGGGGCACGCTCACCCCGAAGGACACCGGGCTGGCCGCCCTGCGGGCCGCGTACGCCACGAAGCCGTACGTGTGACCGGGATGGCGTGGCGAGCCGCGCCGGCGGCCGCGGGCAGTGCCGACCGAGGCGCCAATCGCCGACCGGAGCCAGGCCATCGTGCGGGCTCGGGAGGCCGGTCTCGGTCAGCCCTGACCGAACTCCCCGGCGATGGTCCGCAACGCCCGGGTCAGCTCCCGCGCCGACGGCGCACTCTCTGGGTCGACCAGCCACTGGGCCGCCACGCCGCCGAGCAGCGACTGGTGGAAGGCGCCGAGCGCGAGCGCGGTGGCCTCGTCGGCGTCCGGGTCGAGCCGGTGGAAGACCTCGGCGAGGCCGAGCCGGGCCTGCCGGGTGACGCCGGCGAACGCCTCGCGCAGCTCGGGTGACCGGTCCATCTGCGCGATCAACTCGAACTGGATGGCCCAGAGCGGCCGCAGCCGGGCGAAGGACTCGATGATCCGTTCCCAGGCCGCCTCGAACCGCTGCGCGGGTGTCGCGTCCGGGCCGGCGTCGTGGGCCAGGGCGCGTTCCAGTTCCTCGCCCCACTCCGCCATCGCCGCGAAGAGCGCCTCGTTGAGCAGCGCCTTTGTGGTGCGGAAGTGGTAGCCGATGGCGGCCAGGCTGGTGCCGGCGGCGGTGGCCACATCGCGGGCCGTGGTGGCCGAGTAGCCCTTCTCCATCAGGCAGCGCTTGGCTCCGGCGAGCAGGTCCTCCCGATTTCCCATGGGCAGAGCGTAGCGGATTTTTGGACAGCCGTCTTGCACAACTGTCTAACACGCTTGTACTGTCGCTGGCATGACCGATGTGCTGATCTCCGGCGCCGGCGTCGCCGGCACTGCTCTCGCCTGGTGGCTGCGCCGCCACGGCTTCCGTCCGACCGTCGTCGAGCGCGCCTCGGCGCCGCGTGACGGGGGCTACAAGGTGGACGTCCGGGGCGTGGCCCTGACCGTGCTGGACCGAATGGGGCTGAGCGAGCAGGTGCGCGGGCGGGACACCGGGATGCGCCTGGCCCGCTTCGTCGACGCCGACGGCCGGCAACTGGCCACCATGGACGCCGCGCTCTTCGGCGGCCGGGAGGGCGACGACGTCGAGATCATGCGCGGCGACCTGGCCCAGATCCTGATGGCGGCGACCGACGACGTGGAGTACCTCTTCGGCGACTCGATCGCCGCGCTGCGCCCCACCGCCGACGGGGTGGAGGTCGACTTCGAGCGGGGGGCGAGCCGCCGCTTCGACCTGGTGATCGGCGCCGACGGGCTGCACTCGACGGTACGGCGGCTGGCCTTCGGCCCCGCGTCGACGTACCTGCGCCCGCTCGGGCACCACATCGCCATCTGCACCGTGCCGGCCGAGTTCGGCGAGGAGCGGGTCGAGCTGATGCACCCCGCGCCGGGACGAACCGTCGGCGTCTACCGGACCGCCGGCGCGCCGGACGCCCGCGCGCTCTTCCTCTTCCCGTCGCCCGAGGAGGTGCCCGACCACCGGGACGTGGCCGGCCAGCGGGCGGCGCTGGTCCGGGCCTTCGCCGGAGCCGGCTGGCGGGTGCCGGAGCTGCTGGCCGCGCTGCCGGACGCCCCGGACCTCTACTTCGACGCGATGAGCCAGGTCCGGATGGAGCACTGGTCGACCGGCCGGATCGGGCTGGTCGGCGACGCCGCGTACGGTGCGTCGCCCGCCTCGGGGCAGGGCACCAGCCTCGGTCTGGTCGGGGCGTACGTGCTGGCGGACGCGCTGGCGGAGGCGGCCGGCGACCCGGCGGCCGGATTCGCCGCGTACGAGCGCCGGATGCGGCCGTTCGTCGAGCAGAACCAGCAGCTCGCCGAGCGGAACCTGAAGGGCATGGTGCTCGGCTCGGCCGGGCAGATCCGGTTCCAGACGCTGATGCTGCGGCTCATGCCGCGCCTGCCTGGCCGGGAGCGGATGATCCGCCGGGTGACCGAACCGATCCGCGCGGCGGCCAGCGCGATCACCCTGTAAGGAAGGGCCCCTTCTTAACGCCTGGCGTAGCGGAGGGGTCCCCTGTTAACCACGGCCAGGGGGATCGAGGCGCTCGGCGTAGGCGGCGCGCAGGTCGTCCCAGCCGAAGTCCATCGACTCCCGGCCGCGGATCGGGCCGACCGGGTCGCCGTCGAGCAGGTGGCCGGCGACGTCCAGGCAGAGGTGCCAACCGGCGGCCAGCACCGGGGCCAGGTCGGGCTTGCTGATCCGGTGCCGAAGGGTCAGCCGGGTGCCGGCGTCGGTCGGGGTCAGTTCCCAGCGCAGCAGTGCGTCGCCCCAGGTGTACTCCAGCAGCGCCGGCCGCTCGGCCTGCCGTACCGTCGCCTGCTCGGGATAGCTCTGCTTGCCGTCGATGGTGCTGAGGGTCGCCTCGCCCGGGGCGCCGAGGTCGCGGCTGGCCAGGAAGGGGGCCCACTGGGCGAGCTGGTCCGGCTCGGTCAGCGCGGCCCACACCTTCTCCGGCGGGTGCCGCAGGTCCCGGACGAACACCAGGTCCCAGCCCTCGTCGGCGGGTACGCGGGCGACCTCGGCGAGCGGGCCGGGTCGGAAACTGTCGCGGTCCATCGGTCACTCCTGACTGTCGAGATGGCGCTCCAGGGCGTCGAGGTGCGCCGCCCACATCCGTCGGTACGGCCCGAGCCAGTCGTCCACCGCCCGCAGCGGCCGGAGGTCGATCCGGTAGATCCGCTGCTGGGCGGCGGTGCGACAGGTGACGAAGCCGGCCTCGCGGAGCACCTTCAGGTGCTTCGAGACGGCCGGTTGGCTCATTCCCAGCGCGTCCACGAGGTCACCGACGCTGCTCTCCGACCGGCGCAGCCGGTCGAGGATGCGGCGCCGGGTGGGCTCGGCCAGGACGGCGAAGGCGTCGACGGACACCACGCCAATATGCCTCCTCGCTCATATGCCTATCAAGGAATACAGGCCGCACTCGCAGGCCAGCTGGCCGGGGCCGGCGCGGCTTGACACCTTGACGGATGATGCACCCGGACGACGGCGCCGACGACGGGGGTGGGACGTGGAACTGCACCGGAGCCGGGGCAACCTGCCGCTGGCCGTCAGCTGCGTGGTCGGCGGGGTGATGGTGCTCGCCGTGGCGGGCGACGGGTTCCTGCGCCTGCTGGTCGCCGTGGGCGTCGTGCTGATCGCCGGCCGGGTGCTGGTCGGCGCGCTGCGGCCGTTCCGCTTCGTCATCGGGCCCGAGGGGCTCGATGTACGCCGCCCCGGGCTGCGCGGGACGTACCGCTGGGAGCAGTTCGACGCGCTCGTCCTCGACGGCGCGGCCCGGCTGGTCGGCGTGCCCGGCGTCGGGCTCCCGGGCCTGCGGATCACCGCGCGGCATCCGGTGGACGGGCGCCCCGCCGTGGAACTGCTCGACCTCACCGGGGTACGCGAGAATCCCGACGAGGTGGTGGCGGCGCTGACCCGCTGGTCCGGCGGCCGCTTCACCGACGCGCGTACGCCGCTCGCCGCCCGGTACGCCGGCGCGGACATCGACTTCACCTTCGGGCTGCGCGGCTACGACGTCCGTGCGGTGGACCGGCTGGTGGGCCGCGCCCAGGACGCGCTCGCCCAGGGCGGGCCGGCGGAGCGGCGGGCCGCCCGCGCCGAGATCGAACAGGCCCGGGCCGCCGGCCTGCTGGTCGCGTTGCGCGGGTACAACACCGGCCAGGTGGACGCGGCGCTCGACGCCCTCTGTACCGCCCTCACCGACACCGACACGCCGACCGATCGGACGACCCCCGCGTGACCGACGCCGCCCCTCCCGCCCCCGCCACGAACCGGCCCCCGGCCCCCGACCGCAACTGGGCGGGCAACGTCCGCTACCGCGCCGCGCGGCGGCACCGGCCGGCCACCGTGGACGAGGTGCGCCGGCTGGTCGCCGGGGCCGACCGGATCCGGGCGGTGGGCAGCGGGCACTCGTTCAACCGGCTCGGTGACACCACCGGGGACCTGGTCTCCGTCGCCGGGCTGCCGCCCACCGTCGCGTTGGACCGGGACCGGGGCACCGTCACCGTCGCCGCCGGCCTGCGCTACGGCGACCTGGCCACCGTGCTGCACGCCGACGGGTACGCCGTGGCAAACCTCGCCTCGCTGCCGCACATCTCGGTGGCCGGCGCGGTCGCCACCGCCACCCACGGTTCGGGCCGGGCCAACGGCAACCTGGCCACCGCCGTGGCCGGGCTGGAACTGGTCACCGCCGATGGTGACCTGCTCACCGTGGACCGCGCCGACCCCCGGTTCGCCGGGATGGTGGTCAACCTCGGCGCGCTGGGCGTGGTCACCCGGGTCACCCTCGACGTGACGCCCACCTTCGACATCCGGCAGTACGTCCGGCTCGACCTGCCCCGGGCGGCGCTGGACGCCGCGCTCGACGGGGCGTACAGCGCGAGCGTCTTCACCGACTGGCGGTCGTCCCGGCTGGACCAGGTGTGGCTCAAGCAGCGGGTCGACCAGCCGCCACCCCCCGCCGACTGGCTGGACACGACCGCCGCCGGCACGGCGTGTCACCCGGTACCCGGCATGCCGGCCGAGAACTGCACGATCCAGTTCGGCGCGGCCGGGCCGTGGCACGAGCGGCTGCCGCACTTCCGGCTCGGCTTCGTCCCGAGCAGCGGCGACGAACTCCAGTCCGAGTGGCACGTCGGCCGGGAGAACGCCGGCGCCGCGCTCGCCGCGCTGGACCCGGCCGCCGAGCGGATCGCCGCCGTGCTGCAGATCTGCGAGCTGCGCACCATCGCGGCGGACGACCTCTGGCTCAGCCCCAACTACGAGCGGGACACCGTCGCGCTGCACTTCACCTGGATCGGCGACCCGGCGGCGGTCGCGCCGGTGCTGGCCGAGGTGGAGCAGCGGCTGGCCCCGTTCGCGCCGCGCCCGCACTGGGGCAAGCTCTTCGCCCGGAACCCGGCCGCCACCTACCCCCGGTACGACGACTTCCGGGCCCTGCTGCGCGAGCTCGACCCGGCCGGGAAGTTCCGCACCGAGGAACTGGACCGGTACTTTCCCCGCGGCTGAGCCGCCGGCACGACCCGTCACGATGGTCGTGCGGGGCCGCCACCTCCGCGCTCTCACCGCACATCGTCGAGCTTGCCGGGGCATGTCCAGTTGGTGACATGTCGCCTCTGTGGCACCTGGCGCCTAGTGACCACCATCGTGTCGGCTATCAGACTCCGGTGGTGTCAACAGTGGTTGCCAGCCTCGCTGCGCAGCTGAGCAAAGGAGTAGCACGATGAACCGGCTCTTACGCTGGACGGCCATGGCGTTGGTCGGCGTCCTGGCGGTGGGCGTTCCCGCCGAGGCAGCGCCACCACCCCCGGCGGAGGGTGGCGACGCCACCGCGACCGCCAGCCCGTCCCGCGTCACCCTGATTACGGGCGACGTGGTGGAGCTGGTCGAGGCGTCGCCCGGCAGGTACGCCGCCTCGGTCCGGCCGGCGGCCGGCCGAGAAGGGATCACCTTCCACACCCTGGAAGTTGACGGCGGCCTGCGCGTACTGCCCAGCGACGTCGTGCCGTACGTGTCCACCGGCGCACTCGACGGCGACCTGTTCGACGTACAGGAGCTCATCGAGCAGGGCTACGGGGACGACGCGGCACCGAACCTGCCACTGATCATTCGTTACCGGGAGACCGGCGGGCAGACGATAGCCGCGGTACGGGGTGGCACCAGGCTGGCCAGCATCGGCGCCGCCGCGGTCGTCGAGGACAAGGACGAGCTGACCGGGTTCTGGCGGGCGGCGGCCGGCGGCAGCCCGGGCGTCCGATCGTTCGGCGTGGACACGCCGCAGCTGGGGTCCGGCATCGCGCAGATCTGGCTCGATGGGCGGGTGAAGCCGGCCCTCGACCGCAGCGTGCCGCAGATCGGCGCTCCGGCAGCGTGGGCGTCGGGGTATGACGGCGACGGTGTCACGGTGGCGGTGCTGGACACCGGCATCGACGCGACACACCCCGACTTCGCTGGAAAGATCAGCGCGACGAAGAACTTCTCCAACAGCGCCACGACCGCCGACAAGTTCGGACATGGCACGCACGTCGCCAGCACGATCGCCGGCACCGGCGCCGCCTCGGACGGCCGACTCAAGGGCGTCGCACCTGGGGCGAACCTGCTCATCGGCAAGGTGCTGAACGACAGTGGCTCCGGCTACGAGTCGTGGATCATCGCCGGAATGGAGTGGGCGGTCAGTTCCGGCGCCGACGTGGTCAACATGAGCCTCGGCGGAGATGCCACCGATGGCACCGACCCGTTGAGCGAGGCGGTCAACCGGCTCACCGCGAGCAGCGGCACCCTCTTCGTCGTCTCGGCCGGCAACGAGGGGGAGGAGTCGACCGTGGGCAACCCGGGCGCGGCCGATGCCGCGCTCACGGTCGGTGCGGTGGACCGCGACGAGAGCCTCGCGAGTTTCTCCAGTCGGGGTCCGCGGTTGGGTGACTACGCGGTGAAGCCGGAAATCACCGCGCCGGGTGTCGGGATCGTCGCGGCGCGGGCCACCGGTACCGCGATGGGAACGCCGGTCGACGCGCACTACACCGCGGCGTCCGGCACGTCGATGGCGGCGCCGCACGTGGCCGGCGCGGCGGCGATCCTCGCCCAGCGCCACCCCGACTGGAACGCCGCCCAACTCAAGGACGCGCTGGTGAGCACGGCCCGCACCAACCCTGCCCTGACGGTGCACCAGCAGGGTGCCGGCCGGGTCGACGTGGCGCGGGCGACCGCCCAGCAGGTGCACGCGACCGGAGTGCTCAACTTCGGGGTGCACACCGACACCACGCCGGCCGAGGCACCGATCACCCGGCAGGTCTCCGTCACCAACACCGGGGACAGCGCGGTGACGCTGTCGCTCGCCGTACGCCTGGAAAACCTCGACTCCCACGCCGCGGACCGGGACGCGGTCGCGCTCGGCGCCGACCAGATCGTTGTGCCCGCTGGTACGAGTCGGCAGGTGCCGGTCACGATCGACCCGGCCAAGCTCACCCGTGGACGGCACGGCGGTTGGCTCACGGCCAACGGCGCCGGCGGGGTGCAGACCACCACCGCCCTGGGGGTGACCCTTGACGGACCCAAGCACACCGTGACCCTGCGCGGGGTGGACCGCAGCGGCGCGGACACGAGCGTGTCCGTGGTCGCCCTGCACGGTGCCGACCGCCGCTCGGACATGGTGAAGTGGATTCAGAAGGGCAAGCCCCTGATCGTCGAGGTCGAGGAGGGCAACTATCTGTTGCACGGCCTGATCTCGGACGGGGGGCCACTTGACTCACAGGCCACCCTGATCACCGACCCGCAGCTGAAGGTCACCCGGGACCTCGAGGTGGTCGTCGACGCCCGCAAGGGGACCCCGATCACCATCGAGACACCGAAACCCGCCGAGCAGCAGGCGGTGCTGAGCTACTACGTACACCGCACCTTCGGCAACGGCCGGAGCATCAGCCACGGGGTCATGCATTTCAGCACCGTGCAGCAGGTCAACGTGACGCCCACCGACCCCGTCACCGACGGCGACTACGAATTCGCCTCCCGATGGCAACTCGTCGCGCCCATGGTGAGCGCCCACGTGTCCGGCGTGTCCGGGCCGCTGGACATTAACCTGCTGCACCGTTCACCGGCCTTCGACGGGGTACGCAACTTCCCGCTGGTCTGGGCCGGCACCGGCACCGACGCCGAGCTGGCCGCAGCTGACGTACGCGGAGCCGCGGTGCTCATGGACAGTGCGCAGGGTCGTTCCGAGAGCGCCCAGGTGGCTGCCGCGGCAGCGGCCGGAGCCGCAGCCGCGCTGATCGTGCGGCCGGCCACGCAATCCGCATGGACGGTATGGCGGCCGATCGCCCCCCGGGAGCCGATCCCGGCGATGGTGGTCGCCAACGACGACGGCCAGCGCCTGAAGGCCGCCGCCATGACGGGAAAGCCGACGCTCAGCCTCACCCTCACGGTGTCCAGTCCGTACCTGTACGACGTGTTCCATGTGGAGCGGGGCCGGATCCCGTCGCAGATCGTCTACCGGGTGACCGCGGAGAACTCGGCGCGGATCGTCACCAGGTACGCCAACACCGGCGGGGACGAGTGGGCCAAGGAGCAGCGCTTCGGCTGGCGCCCCTGGCAGACGTACTCGTGGAACGACACCCAGCGCATGGTGCGCACGGGTGGGGAGCGCGAGGAGTGGGTCACGGCGGGCGACTCGGTGTGGCAGCACCGGGTGGCGCACTACTACACCTGGGATGAGACGAACCCGCTCGGCATCGGGATGCGGGACGCGCCGCACAGCTACCAGGGCGACACCCGTACCCGCGAGGACTGGTTCACCCCGGTGGTGCGTCCGGCGGCGCCCCGCGGTGTCGCGGGCCTGGTGTCGGCCCGCCGTGGCGACATCCTGGCCCTGCGGGTACCGGAATTCGTCGACGCCGCCGGCCACTACACGCTCGCGGGCAGCGGCGGTGAGCGCGATCTGGTGTCGGCACGACTGTTGCGCGACGGTGCCGTGCTCGCCGAGTTGCCCGATGCGCGCCGGGATGTGCCGACGGTGGCCGCCGACGCCTCGTACCGGCTGGAGTTGACCACCCAGCGGGCCTCGAAGGAGTGGCAGTGGGCGACGCGCACGCAGACGGCGTGGGACTTCCGGTCCGGGCACCCGGACGGTGACCCGGAGAAGTCGCAGCCACTGCCGCTGCTGCAACTCGACTACTCGATTCCGGCCGACCTGGCCGGAACGGTGCCCGGGGACCACCCGCACGTCATCGGCATCGCGCTGAGCAACCAGGACGGGTTGGCGGCTCCGGCCGGGGGCAGCGTCGAGGTCGAGGTGTCGTACGACGAAGGGGCGACCTGGCGCTCGCTGAAGGTCGCGAGCGAGGACGGCGTCTTCCACGCGGTCGTGCCGCCGGGCACCGGTACCGTCTCGCTGCGGGTGCACGCCGCTGATGCCGACGGGAACGAGGTCACCCAGACGATCCTGCGAGCGTACGGGCTGCGCTGACCGGCGAGTTGATCAGGGCGTCCACGTCGACGCCCTGATCAACCCCGGGCCACAGGCCCGGGATCGCGCTCAGCTGCCGCGGCTGCCGGCCATCTGGTCGCGCATGCTGCCGCGCTGCACCGCCCGGCTGATGTCGCTCGGCGAGATGATGCCGACCAGCCGCTGGTCGGTCACCACCAGCGCCCGGCCGTCGGCGCACCCGGTGAGCCGGGGCAGCAGGTCGTTGAGCGGTTCGTCCGGGGAGGCGAGCACCAGATCGTCGGAGCGGCAGGCCACCTCGCCCAGGGTGGTCGACTCGCGGCGATCGGCCGGGATGCCGCGTACCCGGTCGAGGGTGACCAGGCCGACCGGCCTCCCCTCCTCGGTCAGCGGCAACGCCGAATGCCGGTATGCGAAGAGGTAGTGGTCGACGAAGTCGGCCACCGTCATGTCCCCGGAGGCGGTCTGCGGCTGCGGGGTCATCACGTCGGCGACCCGTACGCCGCGCAGGGCGCTGCCCGTCCGGGCCTGCCGCTCCTCCATGCCGGCCGCGCCGATCAGGAACCAGCCGATCAGGGCCAGCCAGAGCCCGCCGACCCCCGCGCCGGACAGGAATCGCCACAGCCCGACGGCGATCAGCACGATGCCCAGCCCCCAGCCGGCACGGGCGGCCACCACGGACGCCTTGGTCCGGTCGCCGGTGTACTTCCACACCACGGCGCGCAGCAGTCGCCCGCCGTCCAGCGGCGCGGCGGGCAGCACGTTGAAGATCGCCAGAAGTACGTTGATGCCGGCCAGCCAGGACAGCGCGCCGAGCAGCAGCCCGCGCGACCCGGCCAGGGCGAGCAGCGCGGCGATGACCCCGAAGAAGATCCCGATCACCAGGCTCACCAGCGGCCCGATCCCGGCGATCCGCAGCTCGGCCCCCGGGTCCTTGGCCTCGCCCTTCAGCTCGGAGACCCCGCCGAAGAGCCACAGCGTGATCCCCTCGACGCCGATCCCGTTGCGCTGGGCGATCACCGCGTGCGAAACCTCGTGGGCGAGGAGCCCGACGAAGAAGACCACGGCGGCCGCCAGGCCGGCGAAGATGTACGCCCCGGCCGAGTGCCCCGGGTACGAACGCGGGAACAGACTGGCGGCGAGCGCCCAGGCGATCAGCCCGAAGATGACCAGGACGCTCCAGTTGACTCCGACGGGTACGCCCACGATCCGGCCAAGCCGGAAGCTCGCCCTCATGAGCCCGTCATACCCCTCTTCCGCGCACCCACACCAGGACGGACAGTCACTGTTGCCGCTGGTAGTGGTCTTCCGTGTCGGGGTCGGTATGCGGCAGGTACGCTCAGAGTATGACTCGCCGTATCACGATCAGCCTGCCCGACGACGTGGCCGCGTACGTCGAGCGCACCCAGGGCAACACGTCCGGGTTCATCGCCGGGATCCTTCGCCGCAAGATGCGGGCCGATGGCCTCCGAGCCAGGTGGGCGGAGCTGGGCTACGTGGTGACCGACGAGGACGTGGAGCGGACCAGGGAACGGGTTGCCGCCCTCCCGCCGATCAGCGACGAGCAGCATGCCCGCAATCGCGAGTGGCTTCGCCAGTTCGACGACGAGGGGACCGCTGCCGGGTGAGCGGCCTGGTCCTGGACACTTCCGCGCTTCATGCCTACGCGTCGGGGACGAGCATCGAACCAGGTGCCATCCTGACGCTCGCCGAGGAGGACCCGGAGCAGCAGGTATGGATCCCCGCCCTCTGTCTCGGCCAGGCGCAGCTCGAACTGGCGGGCACCGCAGCCGCCACCATGCTCGACCTGTTGTTCACCGAGGACCGCGACATCCACGTAGCGGTCTACGACGCTGCCACGAGCCGCCGCGTTGCCCGTATCGCCGCCCGTTCGAACGTGCCGTTGGACGTCGCGCACGCCGTCGCCACCGCCGTTCTCCACCGCTGCTATCTGGTCACCCGAGACCCGAAGATCGTATCGCCGGCGATGCCCCCTGGGCTGGAGATCCTCCACATCAGCGAGACCTGGGACTGACACCCCGTTGGTCGATGTCGCACCCTGGATAGCCTGAGTCGCCATCCCGACATGTCCACGGGCATGGATGCGGGTCGCTCCTCCGGGATAGTGGCAAAGGTGGCGACGTGGAGCGATCAGGGCGATGACCCGTACCTGTGGCTGGAGGACCTCGACGGGGTGGAAGCCGCCGGGTGGGTGCGGGACCGCAACGCCGAGACCGTCGCCGCGCTGACCGGGGGCGAGCGGTTCGTCGCCTTGCAGGCCGAGATCCGGCAGGTGCTCGACGCCGACGAGCGCATTCCCTATCCGGACTGGATCGGGGATGGCTTCTACTACAACTTCTGGCGAGACGCGGCGCACCCCCGCGGGCTCTGGCGCCGGACCACCATCGACCAGTACCGCCGACGGGAGCCGGAATGGGACGTGCTGCTGGACGTCGACGCGTTGGCTGCCGAGGAGGGCGAAAACTGGGTCTGGAGTGGGGCGAGGGTGCTGCGCCCCGGTTACCAGCGTTGCCTGATCAGGCTTTCGCGGGGCGGTGCCGATGCCGTCGTGGTCCGCGAGTTCGACCTGGGTCGTCGGTCCTTCGTCGAGGACGGCTTCACGCTTCCCGAGGCCAAGAGCGGTGTCTGCTGGATCGATGCCGATCACATCTATGTGGCCACCGACTTCGGGCCCGGTTCGCTGACCACCTCGGGGTATGCCCGCGTCGCCAAGCGATGGCAGCGGGGCACGCCACTGTCCGAGGCCGAAGTCGTCTGTGAGGGTCGTGTGGACGACATGGTCGTGTACGCCAAGCACGACCCAACGCCGGGGTTCGAGCGCGACTTCGTGGGCCGAATCCTGGACTTCTATCGCAGCGAGCACTATCTGCTGACGGCGGCGGGCGAGCGGATCCGCATCGCCGTGCCGGAAGACGCCCAGTGGGACGCATACCGGGAGTGGCTGCTGATCCGGCTGCGCTCGGCGTGGACGGTGGGTGACGCGATCTATCCCGCAGGTGTCCTGCTGGCGGCCCGGTTCGACGCGTTCCTCGCCGGCGAGCGGGAACTGACGGTGCTCTTCCGGCCCGACGGCCGCACGGCGCTCAATGGTTGGGACTGGACCAGGAACCACCTGATCCTGGCCACCCTCGCCGACGTGCGGAGCCGGCTGGAGGTGCTGACGCCGGGCGGGACGGAGTGGCGGCGGGAGCCGCTCGCCGGCGTGCCGGAGGACGATCACAGCTGGATCGTGGAGACGGACCCCGACAACGACGACGCCTGCCTGCTCGCCTCGGAGGGGTTCCTGCAGCCGGCGACGCTCCGGCTCGGACAGGTCGGCGGTGCGGTCGAGGTGCTCAAGCGGGAGCCCTCGTTCTTCGACGCCGAGGGCCTGGCGGTACGCCAGCATTTCGCCACCTCCACCGACGCGATCCGGGTGCCGTACTTCGTGGTGGGGAGCCCGGACGCGCCCGGCCCGACGCTGCTCACCGCGTACGGTGGGTACGAGATCTCCCAGACGCCGTACTACTGCGGGGTCATCGGCCGGGGTTGGCTGGCCCGGGGTGGCAGGTACGTCGTGGCGAACATCCGCGGCGGTGGGGAGTACGGCCCCGAATGGCACCGCGCCGCGATGCGGGAGAACAGGCCTCGGGCGTACGAGGACCTCGCGGCGGTGGCGGGCGACCTGGTGGCCCGGGGGATGACCACGCCGGCGCAGCTCGGCATCGAGGGCGGCAGCAACGGCGGCCTGCTCATGGGGGTGATGCTGACCCGCTACCCGGCGCTGTTCGGCGCGGTCGTCGCGCACGTGCCGGTGCTGGACATGCGGCGCTACCACCGGCTGCTGGCGGGCGCCTCGTGGATGGCCGAGTACGGCGACCCGGACAACGAGGCCGACTGGGCCTACCTGCGGGAGTACTCCCCGTACCACAACATCCGCGGCGGGGTGGCGTACCCGCCGGTCCTGCTCGTCACCTCGACCCGCGACGACCGGGTGCATCCGGGGCACGCCCGCAAGATGGCGGCCCGGCTGCGCGCGCACGGCCACGACGTGTCGTACTACGAGAACGTCGAAGGCGGGCACGGTGCCGCCGCCAACAACGAGCAGCGAGCGTTCCTCTCGGCGCTGGGGCTGGAGTTCCTCTGGCGGAAGCTGGCCGGGCGGTCGCATCAGGCCCCACCAAGCCAGGCATCGCCGGCCGACGTGGGCGAGCCGGTGGGCCGGCGAATCCTCCGGTGATCGCGCTCGCCACGGCCTACCTCGACCGAAAGACGCAGAGCCTCACCCCCCGGCACCCAGCGGTGGGGGTTGTCCGGGATATTCCCGAACAACCCCCACGAGGTGCAGACGTACTACGTGCCGAGCTTGATGATGCCCGGCAGGGCCTCTTCGGCCAGGTAGGTGTCGGTGAAGTAGTCGTAGCAGTGACCGCTGGTGTTGAGGGTGCCACCACTGAGGATGCCGCGGGCGGTGACCGTACCGTCGCTCTTGATGTTGTAGATCGGCGCGCCCGAATCACCGCCCCGGGTGCAGGTGCCGTAGCGGTATCCCTCCATGGCGTTGCGCAGGGTCGCGCCGTCGCTGTATCGCACGGTCACGTACGTGGAGACCACGCGGTAGCCGCACATCTCGCCGGTGACCTGGCCGCTGACGCAGTAGGTGTCCCCGACGTAGGAGCGCCGGCCCATCCGTCCGGTGACCGCTCGTGAGCTGGTCGACGTGGACGAGCCCTTGTAGACGCGGCCGTAAGAGGTCTGCGTCAGCTTGATGGTGGACGCGTCACCCGAGTAGTGGTTATGGCCGCTGACCATCACCGAACCGGTGGTGTTGTTCCAGTTGTCGGCCGTGACGGTGCCGAGGGTCGCGTTCCGGTTGTACGCCTTACCGTTCAGCGAGGTGCAGTGGCCGGCCGTGAGCAGGTAGTGCGCGCCCTGATGGGTCCAGGCGAAGGCGGTCGAGCATGAGCCGACCGAGGTGTAGAAGTATGCCCCGCCGTAGTACGGTGCGGTGTCGTACTGCCGCCCGAGCTTCGGTGACGGCACCGTCATACCCGGCACCAACTGGAGGGCGACCCGGTAGGCGCCGTATCGGGCGGCCAACGCCTCCCGCATTTCCTGGGTTACCGTGGCCGCCTTGATGATGACCCGGTTGTTCACCGGGTCAATCGTGGCCGTACGCAGGTTGCCCGCGCCGACCAACTGGTCCTCGCCGAGGCTGAGCACCTCGTCCTGAACGGAAGTCAGTTGGTCCATCGTGTTCGGCACCACCTCCACGATCGGCTCGATGATGACCTCGGCCTTCATCGGGGTGAAGGTTCCGCCCGTCGAGCTCGTCGTGTCGGTCGGGAGAGTGCTCTTGTCGGGATCCGTGCTGGGGGTGTCCGGGTCGTCGGTGATCGTCCCGCTTGACGTCGGCGTGACGGCCATGTCGGCCGACGCGGCGGCGAGCGTCTCGGCCGAAGCGGTCTGAGACACCGGCACCATGAGTTGGTCGTTCTCCACGTAGGGCATCGAATATTCGGTGGGGCTCGCGTACGCCCGTTCCACCGCGATGTCCAGGGCCTCGGCGTACCCGGGCCAGAGCGTTTCGTCCGTTGTCGGCTGGGTGGTCGTCACGGCTACCGCGGTGCTGGTGGCCGGCTGATCCGTGGTGATCTCAGCGTGGGCGGGCAAGGGGAGCCAAACGGCTCCAGCGACGGCCGTGAGAGTGAGGGCGAGGCAACGGCCGATAACTCTTTTCATTCGATCATGATCGTCATCCAAAGTGGACTGGTCAAGCACGACGGCTCACCCGACTTCGGCCCAGGAACATTGCCTTCGGAGCGGAGTCCCTCGACCCGGCGCTGGCGCAGCGGCGCTGTCAGGCTGATGCGGGCAGGCGGCGGCTTGGCGCCGCTGCCGTGCGCGAACCGGCCCGTTTCCCGCCAGCACACGCTCCATCAAGTAACGGCTGCGAATTGGCACGCGGCCACCGCAGGACTGATGTACGGAACCGGTGGTGTAGGTGCGCGACAGGTCAGCGGCTCAGCGTCTCGCCCTTGACGCCTGCCACGAAGGCAACCCACGCGTTCGGGCTGAAGGCCAGTACCGGGCCGCTTGGGTCCTTGCTGTCGCGTAATCCGACGACGCCGGGGAGGTTGTCGGCGACCTCGACGCAGTTGCCGCCGTTGTTGCTACGGCTCGACTTGCGCCAGACGGCGCCGGTCAGGTCAGGCACGGGAATACTCCTCTGCGACTTGCTGGATCAGACTCTTGGACCTGGACTCGTTCAGGGCGCGGCTCGCCATGTCGGCCCAGATCGTGTTGTATGCGGCGGTCTCGTGCGGCTTGTCGAGGTAGATCGCCCCCGTTGCAGCCTCCAGGTACGCCACGGGCGGCTCCACCTCCTTGCCGTTGCCGTTCATCGGGAACTCCAGGATCGAGAAGGCTCCCGCCATCGCCCCGGCGTGCAGCCCGGCGGAAAATGTCAGCACCTGGACGGTTACGTTCGGTAGCTCCGCGGCCTTCAAAATCTGGTGGAGTTGCTCAGCCATGATCGTGGCGCTGCCGACTGGACGGCGCAACACAGCTTCGTTGATTATCACGCTGAGTTGCGGAGCGGAGAACCTGGTGAGAAGTGCCTGCCGTTCGACACGAAGCTGAACAGCCCGCTGCTGCTCATCGTCGTTTCCCGTATCGATCGAGCCGCCGGGCGTCTTGAAGACCTGTTCGGCGTAGGCGCGGGTCTGAAGTAGCCCGGGAACGAGTTCGGCCTCATACTGCCGGATGCTGGATGCCGCAGCCTCCAGGCCGATGTAGAGCTGGAACCAGCGCGGCAGGCCTGAGCCAACGTAGTCATGCCACCAGTTCTTGTTCTCCCGGGTCGCGGCCGTCAGGGCGAGCAGCAGTTCGCGGTCTTCCGCCGATGCGCCGTACAGGTCGAGCATCTGCTGCACGTCGGCCTGCCGGAAGCGCACGTGCTCGGCGCCGTTCTCGATCCGGTGCAGCGTCGCTCGTGCTCGATCCAAGTGTTCGGCGGCCTGTTCCATTGTCAGCCCTGCCGCCTTACGCAGTGACTCGAACTTCCGCCCGATCTGCCGCCGCAGCATGGTCGAGCCCGTCACTGACTGTGACACTGTCCGTCCTCCGACCGTCGTGACCTGTTAACGCGTGTCCGTCCAATTGAAGCGCTGTGGTGTCTCACAATCAATAGACCCGTCACAGTTAGTGCATTCCCATAGCGAAGTCACTGCTCCGAGATTGCTTTTGCGATGTTGCAATTGCTTGCGTCCAGTGCTTCACTGCCTGTGCGGCCACTGTGGAGTTCGTGCTGCTCAGCGGCCATGTGTGCCCTGCTGTCGTACTGCTGATCGAAGGCTGCGGTGGCAGGTGCCGAGGTGGGTCCGCCGGTGCGCGGCGGGCCGACGGGCCCGCCCTTCCACAGGTCAATCTCGACGGTGAGAGGAAGGTTCCTCATGCGTGTCTTCTTCCGGCGTGCCCGGCGTCGCCAGCGGTCGGCCCTCGGGTCGACCTGCTACCGCTCGGCGGCCTACCGCCCGCTGCGTCCGTGGCAGGTGCGGGAGCGGCGGTTCCGGTCGACGCCGCTCGGGCGGCGCGGGCTCGACCCGCAGGACGTGCGGGAGTTCCTGGACCGGGTCGCGGGTGACCTGGCCGCCGTGTACGACGCGCTGGCGCAGAGCCGGCGGGAGACCGACCGGATCAAGGGCGCGCTGGGGCGCTGGCAGTCCGAGCAGACCCGCGCCCGCATGGAGTGGAGCCAGGGCCGGTGAGCGAGCGGTGGGTCATCCACCTGCCGGTGGTCGTCAACGACGTGGTCTCCGCTCAGCGGCTCGCCCGGGTGGTGGCGCACTGGATCCACGTCCTGCCGCAGACCGAACCAGGCGGCACCACCGTCTCGCCCGAGGACGACCAGAACGTACGCCACTGGGTGTTCTGTGATCGGCTCCTGCCCGGCGGCGTGCGGTGCCTGCTCCGCCCGGACCACGACGGTGAGTGCTCCCGGCGGTTCCGGCTGCGGTGAGCAGGCGTTCACCCGGCCAGGACGCGGTGCGGGCCGAGACCTGGTTCGCTGAGCGCGACGCCCTCAGCGCCCAGGGGCCTCGCTGACCACGGTCGGGGAGAACTCGTTTGCCGCCTCCACCGCCCACTCCAGCGCGAAGTCGGCCTCCTCCTCCCAGCCCGGCTCGCCGCCGACGAAGTGTGACCGGTGGGGGTTGCAGCGGAATCCGGTGAGCGCGGTCGAGCCCCGGTAGAGGTTGACGTTGGCGACAACCACCGACGGGGGCACCACGTGGTCGGCGCCGCCGGCCGTCAGCAGCAGCGGGGCGCGGTCGTCCCGTTTCTTGTGGATCTCCGTGGCCGCCTCCGGATTCAGGTTGGCGAAGGCCGCCTCGAACATGACGTGGCCGGCGCCGGGTACGGCGTACCGCTCCCAGGCGGCGTCGGACTCCTCGCGGGTCAGGGTGTTGCCGAAGGCGTACCGGAAATCGTCGGCGGTGAACGGCACGGCGCGGTGCCGGTTGGCCGGGCTGTGCAGGATGGAGAACGCGGAGCGCAGCGTGGTGAGCGGCAGCCGCAGCACGCCCTTGACCGGGGCGGGGTGCAGGGCGACCCCGGCGGCGCCGAGCCTGCGGTCGAGCAGCAGTTGGGTGATCAGGCCGCCGAACGAGTGCCCCATGATGATCGGCGGCCGGGGCAGGCCCCGGATGATCCGGGCGTAGTGGTCCGTGATGTCGGCGATCCGTTGCTTGGCGATCGGGGCCGGGTCGGCGCGTAGCTCCTCGACCTCGGCCTCCATCCCGGGCCAGGCGGGAGCGAGCACCCGGAAGCCGCGTGCCGCGTATCGGTCGACCCAGTTCTCCCAGCTGCGCGGGGTCATCCAGAGTCCGTGGATCAGCACGATCGTGTCGACTCGTCCCGTCGGTACCCCCATGGCCTGGCCTCCCCGTTCCGTGGCGTCGGACGAGTGCGCTGGTTACCCGGCCCGGCCGCGGTCACTCCCGGCGCGGAATGTGGGCGGCGACGCCCTGGACCAGCAGGTCGAGCCCGAAGTCGAAGCGGGCTTCGCCGTCGCCGGCCCGCTCGTGCAGGGGCGGGAGCACGACCGGCCCTGGTGGGCCTTTGCCATGCTGGCCGGGGCCGCCGTGGTCTTCGCGGTCTTCGCCGGGTACGAGCTGCGCCGGCAGCGTGCCGGCCGGGACCCGCTAACGGCCTCGGTCACGGGGTGTCCCACGCGGTGCGGCTCACCCTGGTCGCGGAGCTGGGGCTGCTGCTGGTCACCGTCCTCGGCGCGTTCCTGCTGCCTCGCCCTGCGACAACTCCAGCTCGGCGCGTCTGACGCCGCGCAGCGACCTGGAGCCGTCGCCCGCGAGGGAGTCGGCGGCGGGCACTGAGCGGTCCCGCCCGGGCGGCGCGTCGGCCGTCCGGGCGGGACCTGACAAATGTCATGGGCCGAAGGTGACGCACGCTCCGGGGAAGCGGACGCCCCGCACCGGAACATCGTTGTCATGACCGACACCGCACCGGCCGTCGAACTGGCCGGACTCACCAAGACCTTCGGCCCGGTGACCGCCGTCGACGGACTCAGCCTCCGGATCGAGCCGGGCGAGGTGGTCGCCTTCCTCGGCCCCAACGGCGCCGGCAAGACCACCACGGTGGACATGCTGCTCGGCCTGGCCCGCCCGGACGCCGGCACCGTCCGGCTCTTCGGTGGCACGCCGGCCGAGGCCGTCCGGCTCGGCCGGGTCGCCGCCGTGATGCAGACCGGCGGGCTGCTCAAGGACCTCACCGTCGCCGAGACGGTACGGATGACCGCGCACTTCTACGGCCAGACCCGGCCGGCGGCCGAGGTGCTGGAGCGGGCCGGCATCGCCGACATTGCCGACCGGCCGGTGGGCAAGTGCTCCGGCGGCCAGCAGCAGCGACTGCGGTTCGCCCTGGCGCTGCTGCCGGACCCGGACCTGATGGTGCTCGACGAGCCGACCACCGGAATGGACGTCGAGGGCCGGCGCGACTTCTGGCAGGCCATCCGGGCCGACGCCCGCTCCGGCCGGACCGTGCTGTTCGCCACCCACTACCTCGACGAGGCCGACGCGTACGCGGACCGGATCGTGCTGGTCCGCCAGGGTCGGGTGGTCGCCGACGGCACCACCGCCGAGATCAAGAACCTGGCCGCCGGCCGCGTGGTGCGCGCCACCCTGCCCGGCGCCGACCAGGCCGCGCTGGCCGCGCTGCCCGGCGTCCAGTCGGTCGAGGTACGCGGCGATGCGGTCCTGGTCCACACCGAGAACTCGGACGTCGTCGCCCGGCACCTGCTGACCCGGACCGACGCCCGGGACCTGGAGATCACCTCGCGCAACCTCGAGGACGCCTTCCTCGCCCTGACCACCGCCGCCTGACCGCCGACCCGCTGAGACCCGGAGCCTGAGATGACCGTCACCGCCTCGCCCACCACCGCCTCGTCCACAAGGGCCGGGGACCGCCGGCCTCCCGCCCTGGGCGGTTTCTCCACCGCCGTGCTCGGCATCGAGATCCGCCGGGTGCTGCGCAACCGCCGGACCCTGGTGTTCATCCTCATCATGCCGGCCGTCTTCTTCCTCCTCTTCGGCCTGCCGCAGCGCGGTCAGCACCTGGACAACGGCCTGCCGGTCACCGGTTGGATCATGATCAGCCTCGCCGTCTACGCGGCGATGGTCGCCACCACCAGCGCCGGGGCGGCGGTCGCCACCGAGCGGGCGCTGGGCTGGAGCCGCCAGCTGCGGCTCACCCCGCTGCGCCCCGCCGCGTACGTGGCCACGAAGGTGGCCACCGCGATGGTGCTCGGCCTGCTCGGCGTGCTGGTCGAGTTTGCCGTCGGCGCCGCCTCCGGGGTCCGGCTGCCGGCGCACGTCTGGATCGAGTCCGGGCTGACCGCGTGGCTCGGCTCCCTGGTCTTCGCCGCCCTCGGCCTGTTCGTCGGCTACCTCGCCCCGGCCGAGAACGTCGTGCAGTTCATGGGTCCGGTGCTGGCGATCCTGGCCATGTTCGGCGGCCTGTTCTTCCCGCTCGACATGCTCCCGGACGTCATGCAGCAGATCGCCAAGTTCACCCCGGTGTACGGCGTCGGCCAGCTCGCCCGGTCCCCGCTGACCGGGAGCGGGATGGACTGGGTCGCGGTCGGCAACGTCGCCGCCTGGACCGCCCTCTTCGGCCTCGCCGCCGCCCGGCTGTTCCGCCGGGACACCACCCGGGTCTGACCTGCGGCGGCGGAGGCTAGCGTGTTCGTCGTGATCCCGCCGTCGCAGCGTGACCAGCAGCCGGTGACCCATTGGCGGGTCACCGGCTGGCTGCTCGCCGCGGTCTGGCTCTTCTTCCTCAACATCCCGCTGCTCACCGCGCTGCACCAGGCCGAGGTCTGGCGGCGGGTGCTCGGCGCGGCCACCCTGGTCGCCTTCGGCGTCCTCTACGTCGCGGTCTTCCAGTGGGCGCGCGGCCGCCGGCAGGCGCACCGGGGTATCCCGCGCGGCCGGGCCTGGACCGCGCTGGCGGTGCTGCTCGGGCTCGGGCTCGCCGGCATCCCCGGCACCGACGGGAATTGGCTGACCACACTGGTCTTCGTCGCCGCGGCGGCGGTGTTCCTGCTGCCCACCCGCGAGGCGATGGTGGTGGTCATCCTCGCCGCGCTGGCCCCGCCGGTGACCGCGGCGCTGGTGCCCGCCTGGAAGTCGGAGGGCACCGTGGTCTTCGCGGTGGTGCTCGCCTCCTTCGCGATGTTCGGGGTGACCCGGCTGGCCCAGCGCAACGCCGAACTCCAGGCCGCACAGCAGGAGATCCGCCGGCTGGCGGTGGCCGAGGAGCGGGCCCGTACCGCCCGGGACCTGCACGACATCCTCGGGCACTCGCTGACCGTGGTGGCGGTGAAGGCCGAGCTGGCCGGGCGGCTGCTGGAACTGGACCCGGCCCGGGCGGCCACCGAGATCGCCGACGTGGAGCGGCTGGCCCGGCAGGCCCTCGCCGACGTGCGCGGCACCGTCGGGGCGTACCGGGGAGTGAGTCTGGCGGGGGAGCTGGCCGGCGCCCGCTCGGCGCTGGCCGCCGCGGGCATCGCCGCGGAGCTGCCGGAGACGGTGCCGTCGCTGCCGGCGGACCGGGACGAGCTGTTCGGCTGGGCGGTCCGCGAGGGGGTGACCAACGTGGTCCGGCACAGCGGGGCGCGGCGCTGCGAGATCCGGGTGGACCCGGCGGCGGTGGAGGTCCGCGACGACGGCCGGGGGCCGGCCGCGGAGCCGGGCGCGGCGGGGCACGGCCTGGTCGGGCTGCGCGAGCGGGCGCGCCGGCTGGACGCCACCGTCACCGTCGGCCGCCGGCCCGGCGGCCGGGGCTTCCTGCTCCGGGTGGCCCTGCCGGCCGGGGCCGGCGAGCGGGACGGAGGATGACCGGATGACCGAACCGATCCGGCTGCTGCTCGCCGACGACCAGGCGCTGGTCCGGGGAGCCCTGGCCGCGCTGCTGTCGCTGGAACCGGACCTGACGGTGGTCGCCGAGGTGGGCCGGGGCGACGAGGTGGTCCCGGAGGCCCGCCGCACCCGGCCCGACGTGGCCCTGCTCGACGTGGAGATGCCCGGCCTGGACGGGATCGCCGCCACCGGCGCGCTGCGGGCCGCGCTGCCCGACTGCCGGGTGCTGGTGGTGACCACCTTCGGTCGCCCCGGCTTCCTGCGCCGGGCGATGGAGGCCGGCGCGAACGGGTTCGTGGTCAAGGACACCCCGGCCCGGCAGCTCGCCGACGCGGTCCGCCGGGTGCACGCCGGGCTGCGGGTCGTCGACCCGACCCTCGCGGCGGAGACCCTGGCCACCGGGGCGAGTCCGCTGACCGAGCGGGAGACCGAGGTGCTGCGTACCGCCCGGGGCGGCGGGACGGTCGCCGAGCTGGCCGCCATGCTGCACCTGTCCGAGGGGACGGTCCGCAACCACCTCTCCTCGGCGATCGGCAAGACGGGTGCCCGCAACCGGGCCGACGCGGTCCGGCTCGCCGAGGAAAACGGCTGGCTGCTCGGCTGAGGTGAAAGGAGGGGGCCCTTGTTAACACACGTGTGTTAACAAGGGGCCCCTCCTTTCAGCGCAGCTGGTCGACCACGACGACGCTGCTGCCCGGGGGTACCTCGGCGAGGAGTTGCTGCTGCCCGCTGCGGGTCAGCCGGATGCAGCCGTTGGTGACGTTCTCGCCGAGCGTGTCGTCGTTGTGCCAGCTGTGCACGCCGATGTGCGCGCCGCGCAGCCCGGTCGGCACCGAGTCCGGGTCGTCGGGGATCGCGCCGAGGGCGAAGATGTCCACCCCGCCGTAGACCTCCTGGGGCGGGGGCGTACGGCCGAGGATGAAGGTGCGGCCGAGCGGGGTGGACTGGCCGGGCATGCCGAGGCTGACCGCCCAGGACCGGACCGCCCGGCCGTCCCGGTACCAGGTGAGCCGGTGCGGCCGGCGTTCCACCACGAGCTGGTCGCGCAGCGGGACGGTGTTCCAGCCGCCGGCCGGCAGCCAGGCGATCCGCCGGTTCGCCGAGGGGAGCAGCACGGCGGTCCAGCCGACCTGCCGGTCGACGATCGGCATGGTCAGCGGGACGTCGCTGATGGTGGGCGCGAGGAAGGCCCGGGGCCGGCCGCCCGGCGCGTCGTACGCGGCGATCCGGCGGGTCGGCGAGAGTCCCTCGGTGAGTGGCCGGGTGTCGCCCGCCCCGGGGTCGGCGGGGAAGCCGCGGGGCGCCGGGTCGTAGGTGACCACCGGCAGGTCGTCCGGGGCGGGGGCGGCGGGCGGCACGGACTCAACCGGTGTCGGGCTCGGCTCGGTCGGGGCCGGCGTGGTCGGCGCGGCGACCACCGGCACCGGCCCCGCTCCGCCGGTGAGCGTCCGCCCGACCAGCAGCGCGACCGCGAGCAGCAGCGGTACGCCGAGCGCGGCGAGCACCCAGCCGAGGGTCCACCGCGAGAAGAATCGGTCAAACAGCACAAACAGACTGTAATCGACAGGAGGCCTCGGGCCCCGCGGTATCGCGGTGCGAGGGGCCTCCGCGCCGCGGACCGGCGGGATCGGGCCGGTCCGCGGGCGGCGCGCCCGGTCGGCCGCCGGTCAGGGCAGCTTCGCGCCGATGTGGATGGCCACCGCGTCGTGCGCGTTGATGTTCGCGGCGAACCAGCCGTTGGCATCCACGGTGATCACCGGCCCGCTACACGAGCCGTTGCCGTAGTCGCCGTGGATGACGTCGCAGTAGCGGCCGGCGGGCAGGCCGGTGTAGTACGACCGGCCGGTGATCGCGAAGTCCTCGTCGTTGATGGTCAGGTAGCCCTTGCCGGCCCGGCTGAAGGCGATGTGCTGCCAGCCGTTGTCGTACCAGTTGGCGACCGCGGAGCCCTGGGTGGCGTTGTTGAAGCCGACCATGTTGGCGATCACCCGCCAGCGGTGCTCGCACTCCCAACCCGAGTAGCAGGTGGTGTTCAAGGTCTTGTTGCCGGCGTCCGAGGGCGGGCCCTGGTCCTTGTTGCTGAACGTGAAGCTCGACATCACCGCCGGCGTCCCGTACGGCCAGGCCAGCATGAACGCGTTCGCCAGCGCGTACTCGCCGCGGTCCCGGTAGGTCAGCACGCCGCCGTCGCGCTGGGTGTCGTGGTTGTCGGTGAAGACCACCGCCTGGCTGCTCGGCAGGTAGCCCCACGCCTCGCCGAAGTTCCGCAGGTACGCCAGCCGCTCGCTGTTGAACATCCGGGCCAGGTCCTTGCCGTACCGGAACTCGTGCACGTCGCCGTTGCCGGTGTACTCGGTCGGCTGGATCGGCTCGCCGGCGCCGTAGATGACCTCCTGCACGATGTACGCCGAGCGGGACAGCTTGCCCTTGATGGCGGCGATGTCGGCGGCCGGCATGTGCTTGCTGGCGTCCAGGCGGAACCCGTCCACGCCCAGCGACAGCAGGTCGTTCATGTACCCGGCGATCGTCGACCGGACGTAGTCCGACTCGGTCTTCAGGTCGGCGAGGTTGACCAGCTCGCAGTTCTGCACCTCGTACCGGTCGCCGTAGTTGACGATGTCGTTGTTGCCGTTGCGGCCGCAGTAGTGGAAGTCCGCCGAGCTGTAGATGCCGGGGTAGGTGTAGTGGCCGTAGGACGAGCCGGCCCAGCCGGTGCCGCCGTTGTCCTGGCCGGACATGTGGTTGATGACGGTGTCGACGAGGACCTTCACGCCCGCGTTGTGGCAGGTGTTCACCATCGACTGGAACTGCGCCCGGGTGCCCTTGCGGGACTCGATCCGGTAGCTGACCGGCTGGTAGGCGACCCACCAGGGGTTGCCGGTGACGTGCTCCTGCGGTGGGGACACCTGCACGAAGCCGTAGCCCTTGGGGCCGAGGGTGCTGGTGCACTCGCTGGCCACCGAGTTCCAGTTCCACTCGAAGAGCTGGACGATGACCTTCTTGCTGCCGGGGGCGGCGGCCGAGGCCGGGGATGCGGCCACCGCGATCGGGAGGAGTAGGCCGGCGGCCAGGCCGAGGGCGAGGAGGCGTCGATGCATCGGGACTCCTGAGGGTGCGGGGCGAGGGCTCAGTGCTGGTTTCTTGCAGGGCTGGCCTGAAATTTTCGGCAAGGTTACAAGCGCGTTGCAATCGCTGTCAATGCATGGAAATGCATCGCTATAACTGCGCAAGAAGTTCGGGTGCCGGCGGGCCCGCGACCGCCGGCTCCGCGCCTGCTATGACTTTCCGTGACGGCGACCAACCGCAGTCGTGCCATGAGCGTTGTGCCTCTCAGACAGTTTCATGTCTGAGAGGCACAACGCTCGCGGGTCATCTGCCCACCGGGGGACGAGACGCCGCGGTCCACGTCCCCCGTCCGAGTCGACGGATCCCCGGCGCCGCAGCGGTCAGCGGACCGGGGTGAGCCGGTCGGCGCCCAGCTTGTCGCGGAGCACCTCCGGCACCAGCACCGAGCCGTCGGCCTGCTGGAACTGCTCCAGGATCGCCGGGAAGAGCCGGCTGGTGGCCAGCGCCGAGCCGTTCAGGGTGTGCACGAACCGGGTCTGCTTGCCGCCCGGCTCCCGGTAGCGGATGGCCGCCCGGCGGGCCTGGTAGTCGCCGCCCCAGGAGACCGACGACACCTCCTTGTACTTGCCCATGCTCGGCATCCAGACCTCGACGTCGAGGGTCTTGCGCATCGCGGCGCTGGCGTCGCCGGCGGCGAGCAGGCTGGTCTGGAAGTGCAGGCCCAGCTTCCCGACCAGGCTCTCCACGTGCCCGACCATCTCCGCCAGTGCGCTGTCCGCCTGCTCGGGCAGGGTGAACTGGAAGACCTCCACCTTGTTGAACTGGTGGCCGCGCACGGTGCCGCGCTCGTCAGAGTGCGAGCCGGCCGCCTCGCGCCGGTAGCACGGGGTGTACGCGAACGCCTTCATCGGCAGCCTCGCGGTCTCCAGGATCTCGTCCTGGAACGCGCCGAGGATCGCCGTCTCCGCGGTGGGCAGCAGGAACTGGCCGCGCGGGGCGGACTGCTTGTCCAGGTGGTAGACGTCGTCGTAGAACTTGGGGAACTGGCCGGCGGCGAAGCCGGCGCTGTCCAGCAGCAGGTGCGGCGGGAGCAGGAACTCGTAGCCGGCCTGGATGTTCTGCTCGATCAGCCAGTTGACCAGCGCCCACTCCAGCCGGGCGCCCATGCCGGTGTACATCCAGAAGCCGGAGCCGCCGAGCTTGACCCCGCGCTCGTGGTCGACCAGCCCGAGCGCCTTGCTCAGCTCCACGTGGTCCCGGACCTTCTCGATGGCCGGCGGCTCGCCGAAGGTCCGGACGACCTGGTTCGCCTCCTTGCCCCCGGCCACCACGTCGTCGGCCGGCAGGTTGGGCAGCTCGCTCATGGTGGAGCGCAGCCGGGACTGCACCTCGTCCAGCTGGGACTCCAGCTCGGCGAGCTGCTTGCGCTCGGCCTCCGGCGCGACCGGCTCCGGCGTGCCGCCGGACCGCTTCGCCTCCGCGTACGCGCGCGCCTCCGCCTTGCGGCGCTGCCGCTCGGCGTCGATCTCCGTGATCAGGGCGCGACGTTCCTGGTCGAGCCGCTGGATCTCGTCCAGCGCCCGGTTGACCTCGGCGGGATCCAGGCGCTTCGCCAGCGCGGTCGCCACCGCCTCGCGATCCTTCCGGATCAACTCCATGTCGAGCATGCTGCTCCGTACGCCTCCGTCCAGGCAGTCAGGTGGGACCCCCAGATGCTACCGTCGCGGCCCCGCCCGCCCGGGACGGCCCGGACAGCCCGCCCCCGCCGGGTGCCTCCGGCGCCGGCCGGGTCAGAGGCGGACCGGCATGAGGATGGAAAAGGCGTCCGCGTCGTCCGGCCGGCGCAGCGCCAGCGGGGCGATCGGGCCGTCCAGCTCCAGCACGAGCTGGCCCCGGTCCCCGGCGTCCAGGGCGTCGAGCAGGTACTCCCGATTCACCCCCACCCGCACCGCCTCCGGGTCGGCCGCCTCGTCCGGCCCGACCAGGCGCAGCCCGCCCCGGTCGTCCAGGCCGAGCACGCTCACCTCGTGCGTCGTCCCGTCGTGGTCGCGGGTCAGCACCGGCGCGCCGTCGGCGGTGAGCGCGGTGCGCAGCGCGGCCACGTCGACCGGGATCCGGTACGCCGGCGCGCCGCTGACCTGCCCGTGCAGCAACCGGCGGTAGTCGGGGAAGTCGTACGGCAGCGCCGTGGCCGCGACCGGCCGGCCGGCGACCGACACCGACACCCGGTCCGCGGCGACGGTGAGGTGCGCCTCCGGGGTGCTCCCGTCGCCGGTGTCGAGCAGGGCGCGCAGCTCGTCGACCGCGTCCACCGGGAGCAGCGCGCGTACCGGCGGGCCGTCGACCTTCCCGCCCGCCCGGGCCACCGCGAGCCGGTGCCGGTCGGTGGCGACCAGCCGTACGCCGTCCGGTTCCACCTCCAGCAGCACGCCGGCCAGCACCGGCAGGTCGGGGTCGGTGCCGACGGCGAACCGGACGGCGTCCACGGCGGCGGCGAGGTCGGCGCGGGACAGCACGAGTCGGGTGGTCACAGGGGTCTCCTCCGGGTCGAGCAGGGTGCGGATCCGGGAGAGCTCGCGGCGGGCGTCGGCCAGGCCGTCCTCCAGCCGGCGCAGATGCGCGTCGAGCAGCCGGTGCACCACCGCCGGCTCGTGCCGGTGCCGCAGCGCCTCGGCGATCCCGGCCAGCGGCATGCCGACCCGGCGCAGCCCGGCGACCAGCCGGGCCGGGCCGACCTGGTCGTCGGTGTACCAGCGGTAGCCGGTGACCGGGTCGACCAGGGCCGGGACCAGCACGCCGGACCGGTCGTAGAACCGCAGCGCGCTGACCGTCAGCCCGCTGGCCCGGGCCAGCTCGCCGATGCTGCGCAGTTCGCTCTCCACGACGTCGGATCCTGGGCCCTCAACCCGGTCGAGGGTCAAGCCGTCGCACCCCCGTCGAGCACGCGGAACGTGATCCCCGCCCGGACCAGCCGGTCCAGCAGGGCGTCGCCCATGGCGGTCACCGTGGTGACCTGCCCGGCGGTCGGCGGCAGGTCGTCGAAGGCCAGGCAGAGGGCCGACTCGGCGAGCATCTTGGCGGTCTCGTCGTAGCCGGGGTCGCCGCCGGCCACCTCGGTGCGTACGGTCCGGCCGCCGCCGGTGCCGACGAACCGGACCCGGAACCAGGACTTCGCCCGCTGCTCGGCGCTCGGCCCCTGCCCAGAGGCGAGCCGGCCGAGCAGCCAGCGCCGGGTGGGCGGCAGCTTCACCAGCCCGACCAGGGCGGCCAGGCCGGCCCCGGCGACCACGATGGTCGGCAGCCGCCTCACCGCGGCGAAGTGGCGGTAGCGGAAGTCCGGCCCGTACTCGGGGCGGGCCGCCGCGGAACGGCGGACCACCTGCGGGTCGATGGTGGGCAG
>NZ_JAPDPH010000050.1 GCF_026013475.1 Micromonospora yasonensis
CCGACCGGACCGGGGCGGCGACCCGCCGCCCCGGCCTCCGGCCGGACCCGAGATTCCGGCGCAGCCGACCCCCGCGGCCGCCACGGCCGGAATCACGCCCGCCCCCCCCCCCGCCGCGGGCCCGCCCCCCCAGCGCGGCCACCGCCAGCACGGCGTGCCCGAGCAGCAGGCCGCTCAGCACCTCCTCGGTCCGGGCCACCGCGGCATGCACCCGCCCCCGGTCCGGCAGGTCGCGTACGCCGCCCGGACCGTCGGTGGGGGTGGCGGCGGGCAGGGTGATCGGCGGCAGCGGTACCTTCCCGAGCCGGATGGCCAGCAACGGCAGCCCGCCGAGCGCGAAGATCAGCACACAGAGCAGCACCGCCGCGGTGCCGGCCGGGTCGAGGAGCAGCCCACCCAGCGCGGCGGACGCCCCGACCAGGCCGATGGTCGCGCCGGCCACGAACACCCGGCCGCGGCTGGCCACCCCGAGCAGGCCGAGCGCCGACACCAGCAGCAGGGCCACCGAGCCGGCCAACAACTCGGGCGCGCCGACCCAGCGCAGCGGGGCGAACGGGCCGACCGGGTCGCCGGTGCCGACCGCGAGGGCGCCGGCCGCGGCGGCCCAGGGCAGGGCGTACCCGCCGAGGGTGATGCCGGCCGGGCCGTCACCGTACGCCCGGGAGGCGACGGTGCCGGCGAGCACGAGCAGCAGCGCCACCGCGACCGCGACGGGCCAGCCGGCGCGTTGCCCGGGACCGGCGGCCAGCACCGCGAGCAGTCCCACGGCCAGCGGCACGCCCGCCCCGATGCGGGTGGCCGCCCGGCTGGCCGCGGGCGACCAGGCGGCACCCCGCCGGCGGGCCCCGTCCGCGATCGCCTCGACCACGTCGTCGTACTCCAACTCGGGCCACTCGGCCCGGGCCGGTACGAGGTGCAGCACCTCGCCGTCGCGAACCCCCTGGGGGAGCAGCGCCTGCGCGGTGGCCAGCACCGCGCCGTCGGTGCGTCGCAGCACCCAGCCGCCGTGCCGTTCCCCGTCGTCGGCCAGCGCCTCCCCGGCGTGCCGGAGCACCTCGGGCAGCAGTTCGGCCAGGGGCACCTGTTCCGGCAGGGCCACGTCCAGCCGCCGTTGGGGAGCGCTGATCGTGACCCGCGCCAGCCCGGTTGTCATCGAGTTCTCTCCATATCGAGCGGGACGGGTGACTGACGAATGACAAGACTTTACCTACCATGAGCCAGGCTCGGATCACCGAGAGCGATGGGAGGGCCAGTGTCCACAGTCGTCATCAAGCGGCCGCCGCGCCGCCCGGCGCCGGAGATCCCGGCCGGTGAGCTGCCTGTCGAGGCGCCACCGGAGATCCCGGTGCTCACCGGGGGGCGCTGGCAGCAGGCACTGATGGTGCTGCCGATGCTGGGCGGCACGGTGGCGATGGCGATGATGTTCGGCCGGGGCGGCGGGGCCTACTCGTACGTGGTGGGCGGCATGTTCGGCCTCTCCTCGGTGGCGATGCTGGTGACCTCCTGGGGCAGCGCGGCCGGCACCCCGCGGAAGTCGGAGATGATGGCCGCCCGCCGGGAGTACCTGCGCCACCTGGCCGCGCTGCGCCGCCGGGTCCGGGCCACCGCCGGGGCGCAGCGGGCCGGGCTCTACTACCGGCACCCCGACCCGGGCCGGCTCTGGTCGACGGTGGACAGCCACCGGGTCTGGGAGCGCCGGCCGGGCGACCCCGACTTCGCGGTGGTCCGGGTCGGGGTCGGCCCGCAGACCCTGGCCACCCCGCTGGTCCCGCCGGTCACCCGGCCCCTGGAGGAGCTGGAGCCGATGACCGCGGGAGCGCTGCGGCGCTTCCTGGACGCGTACTCGGTGGTGCCGGAACTGCCGGTGGCGCTCTCGCTGCGCAGCTTCGCCCGGGTCTTCGTCCGCGGCCCTCGACAACTCCAGCTCGGCGCGCCTGACGCCGCGCAGCGACCTGAAGCCGTCGCCGGCTCGCCCGCCGCGCAGGGCCTGGCCCGGGCCCTGCTCACCCAGCTCGCCGTCTTCCACGCCCCGGACGAGTTGCTGATCGCGGTCTGCGCCGGTCCGGAGCGGCGGTCGGTCTGGGAGTGGGTGAAGTGGCTGCCGCACGCCCACCACCCGAGCCGCACCGACGCGCTCGGCCCGGTCCGGCTGGTCACCAGCTCCGCTGCCGAGCTGGAACGGCTCCTCGACGACGTGCTGGCCAGCCGGTCCCGGTTCAGCCCGGCCGGCCCGGCCACCGACGGCCCGCACGTGGTGGTGCTGCTCGACGGTGGCGACCTGACCGGGGCGACCGACCTGGCCGGGGACGGTGGCATCGACGCCGTCACCGTGCTCGACCTGGACACCCCGCCGCCCCGCCTGCTCGATCGGTACGCCCTCCTGCTCGACCTGGCCGACGGCCGCCTGCACTCGCGCTCCGCCGAGGGGCACGCTGAGGTCGGCACGGCCGACACGCTGGAACTCGCCGACGCGGAGGCGGTCGCCCGCCGGCTCGCCCCGCTGCGGCTCGCCGGCCCGGCACGCGGACCGGACGCCCCGCCCGGCGCCGAGCCGGGCCTGCCCGAGTTGCTCGGCATCGGCGACCCGGAGAACTTCACCGCCGAGCAGGGCTGGGCGCCCCGGGCCGCCCGGGACCGGCTGCGGGTGCCGATCGGGGTGGGTGCCGACGGCGGCGCGATCGAACTCGACCTGAAGGAGTCGGCGCAGGACGGCATGGGCCCGCACGGGCTGCTCATCGGGGCCACCGGCTCCGGCAAATCGGAGCTGCTCCGCACCCTGGTGCTGGGGCTGGCCGCCACGCACAGTTCGGAACAGCTCAACTTCGTGCTGGTCGACTTCAAGGGCGGGGCCACCTTCGCGTCGTTCGAGCGGCTGCCGCACACCGCCGCGGTGATCACCAACCTGGCCGACGCGCTGCCCCTGGTCGACCGGATGGTCGACGCGATCAACGGCGAGCTGACCCGCCGGCAGGAACTGCTCCGCCGGGCCGGCAACTTCGCCAGCCGGCGCGACTACGAGCGGGCCCGGGCGGCCGGCACGCCGCTCGCCCCGCTGCCGTCGCTGCTGCTGATCTGCGACGAGTTCTCCGAGCTGCTCTCCGCCAAGCCGGACTTCATCGACCTCTTCGTCCAGATCGGCCGGTTGGGCCGGTCGCTCGGGGTCCACCTGCTGCTGGCCTCGCAGCGCCTGGAGGAGGGGCGGCTGCGGGGGCTGGACACCCACCTGTCGTACCGGATCGGGCTGCGCACCTTCTCGGCGCTGGAGTCCCGGACGGTGCTCGGGGTGCCGGACGCGCACGAGCTGCCCCGCACCCCCGGGCACGGCTACCTCCGCTCCGGCACCGACCCGCTGGTCCGGTTCAAGGCCGCGTACGTCTCCGGCCCGGTTCGCCCCCGGGGCGGGCCGGCGGGCGCGGCCGGCGGCGGCGCACCCCGGCTGCTGGCCTTCTCCACCCACCTGGTGCCGGCGCCCGAGCCGCCCAGGCCGGCCGCGCTGCCTGCCGCGGAGGGCACCACCGAGAGCCTGCTCGACCTGATCGTGTCGCGGCTGGCCGGGCAGGGGCCGCCGGCGCACCAGGTGTGGCTGCCGCCGCTGGACGAGTCCCCCTCCCTCGACGAGCTGCTCGGCCCGGTGGGCGTCGACCCGGTACGCGGGCTCACCGTCGCGAACCCGGAGCTGCACGGCGCCCTCCAGGTGCCGCTGGCCGTGGTGGACAAGCCGTTGGAGCAACGCCGGGACCTGTACTGGCTGGCCCTGGACGGCGCGGCCGGGCACGTCGCGGTGGTGGGGGCCACCCGTAGCGGGCGATCGACCCTGCTGCGGACGCTGGTCTGCGCGCTGGCGCTCACCCACACCCCGGCCGAGGCACAGGTCTACTGCCTCGACTTCGGCGGCGGAACCCTCGCCGCGCTGCGCGACCTGCCGCACGTCGGCGGGGTGGCCGGGCGGACCGACGACACCGCCGTACGCCGGACGGTCGGGGAGATCGCCGGCCTGCTCGCCGAGCGGGAGCGACGGTTCGCCGAGGCGGGTGTGGAGTCGGTGGCCGCGTGGCGTCGGCGGCGGGCCGCCGCGCTGGCCGGCGGGCAGCCGGGCACCGACCCGTTCGGCGACGTGTTCCTGGTGGTGGACGGCTGGAACATCCTGCGCAGCGCCTACGACGACCTGGAACCCCTGGTCACCGAGCTGGCCACCCGGGGGCTCGCGTACGGGGTGCACGTGGTGGCCAGTTCGCTGCGCTGGTCGGACTTCCGCCCAGCCATCCGGGACCTGTTCGGCTCCCGCGTCGAGCTGCGCCTCGGCGACCCTTCGGACACCGTGGTCAGCAAGCGGCAGTTCGCGGCCACCGTCCCGGAGGAGCGGCCGGGGCGGGGCATCACCGCCGGCGGGCTGCACTTCCTCACCGCCCAGCCCATCGTGACCGGCCTCGGTGGCGAGACGACCGATCTGGTCAAGGCGGTCGCCGGGGCGTGGGCCGGGCCGGCCGCGCCCCCGGTACGCCTGCTCCCGCCCGTGCTGCCGTACGCCGAGTTGGACCAGAGCACGACCAGCGGGCTGGCCTTCGCGATCGGGGTGGCCGAGGCGGACCTGCGACCGGTGGTGCTGGACTTCGCGGTCGAGCCCAACTTCGTGGTGTTCGGCGACGCCGAGTGCGGCAAGTCGTCGTTCCTGCGGGCGCTCGCCACCTCGATCGTCAACCGGTTCACCCCCGAGCAGGCCCGGGTGATGCTGGTGGACTACCGGCGCAGCCTGATGGGCACGATCGAGACGCCGCACCTGATCGGGTACGGCACGGCCGCGCCGCACACCACCGAGCTGCTCGAGTCGGCGGCCGGCTACCTGCAGGGGCGGCTGCCCGGGCCGGAGGTCACCCCGGCCGAGTTGCGCAGCCGGTCGTGGTGGACCGGGCCGGAGCTGTTCGTGCTGGTGGACGACTACGACCTGGTGGCCGGCGGCCCGACCAACCCGCTACGCGCGCTGGAGGAGCACCTGCCGCACGCCCGGGACGTCGGCCTGCACCTGGTGCTGGCCCGCCGCGCCGCCGGCACCGGCCGGACCTCGTTCGAACCGATCATCCAGCGGCTGCGGGAACTCTCCACGCCGGGTCTGGTGATGTCCGGGGGCCCGGAGGAGGGCGCGCTCGTCGGGCAGGTGAAGGCGGGGCCGCTGCCGCCGGGCCGGGGCCGGCTGGTCACCCGGCGGGAGGGAGTCCGACTGGTGCAACTGGCCCATCTCCCGGTGGGGTGAATGGTGTCACCGAGTTGCACCGTGGGGTATGGGGAACCCGGTAATCTCCGAGCAGCATGGTCTTGTCGCGATGAATGGCTGGGGAATGTGACCAGGGATCGGCAGGGGGCTCCGACCGCGACCCGGCGTATCGTCGCGCGGGCACTGGTCGGGGCGGCGGCGGTTGCGGTCGCCGTGGCCGGTCCGTGGGTTCCGGCCGCGCAGGCCGCCCCCGCCGGGATCACCGCGCGGGAGCCCGCCTGGGTCGCCCCGGCGGAGCTGCCCTCCCGGGTCGACCAAGTGCGCGAGGAGCAGTGGCAGCTCGACGCGTTGAAGGCGAAGACCGCCTGGCGGACGTCCACCGGGCGGGGCGTGGTGGTCGCGGTGGTCGATTCCGGAGTGGACGGTTCCCACCCGGATCTGGCCGGCCAGGTGCTCCCCGGCATCGACCTGGTCTCCCCCGGCGGCGCCGAGGGCCCCGACCCGGTGGGTCACGGCACCACGGTCGCCGGCCTGATCGCCGGGCGCAACGACGACGACCGCGGGGTGGTCGGCCTCGCGCCGGACGCCAAGATCCTGCCCGTCCGGGTGCTGAACGACGAGAACCGGTACGACGACGCGATGATCGTCGCCAAGGGGGTGCGCTGGGCGGTCGACAACGGCGCCCAGGTGATCAACCTGTCGCTCGGCGGCGGCGGGGACAGCCCCGCGCTGGCCGCCGCCCTCGACTACGCGTTCGCCCGGGACGTCGTGGTGGTCGCCTGCACCGGCAACCTGGCCACCTCGAACAGTCCCGAGGTCTGGTACCCGGCGCGGGAGCCCGGGGTGCTCGCCGTCGCCGGCCTGGAACGCAACAGCAAGGACCTCTGGTCCGGCTCGATCACCGGGCACGAGACCGTGCTCACCGCCCCGGCGACCGCGCTCTACGGCGCCCGCCCACAGGGGTACTGGCGGGTGCAGGGGACCAGCTTCGCGTCCCCGCTGGTCGCGGCCACCGCTGCGCTGGTCCGGGCGAAGTACCCGCAGATGTCCGCCGGCGACGTGGTCAACCGGCTGATCAGCACCGCCAGGGACCTCGGCCCGACCGGCCGCGACGACCGGTTCGGCTACGGGATGGTCGACCCGGTGGCCGCGCTGACCACCGATGTGCCGTCGGTCGGACGCAACCCGCTCGACGACAACGACTCCCCCGGCGTGGTGGGCTTCGGGCCGGCGCCCGGCTCCGGCCGGGACACCCGGGCCGCCGCCGGCCAGGGCGCCGATCCGTTCTACGCCGCGCCCGGACAGCAGCCGAAGTGGTCGGCCCGGGCGGCCGGCCAGGCGACCGACTCGGCACCGGAGCGGCTGTGGACCGGCCTGGCCCTCTTCGTCGCCCTGGTCACCGGCGCCGCGCTGGTGGTCCGCCGGTTTCGCCAGGCCCGCCGCTGACCCCCCGGTCTGACCGGTCCCTCGGCTGGGTAGTGGACGACGCATGAAGACCTTGGGCACGGACGGGCGGTCCTGGCGTGCCGCGCGCCTGGATCCGGACCGTTCGCTGGGGCTGCGCCTCACCCTGGCCGCCGTCGCGGCGTTCCTGGTGCTGGTGCCATTCGCCCTGCTGGCACTCCTGGTGCTGGGCTCGTGGCCGGCCCTGTTCCGGCTGGACGCCACGATCACCGACGGGTTCCACCGCTACGCCCTGGATCACCCGACCTGGGTACGGGTGATGAGCGTGTGGACCGACGTGTTCGCCCCGGGCCCGCTGCGGGTGGCCGCCGCCGTGGTGGTGGTCTGGCTGCTGTACCACCGGGCCCCGCGGCTGGCGCTCTGGGTGGTCACCACGATGACCGTGGGCGGGCTGCTCGGCGGGCTGCTCAAGCTGCTGGTCGGGCGGCACCGCCCGGACCTGCTCGACCCGGTGGCCCGGGTGGCCGGGTACTCGTTCCCGTCCGGGCACGCGCTGAACGCCACCCTGGCCGCCGGGGTGCTGCTGCTGGTCTTCCTGCCGTACGCCCGGGACCGGCCGGTGCTGCGCTGGGTGCTCTGGACCGCGGCGGTGCTGCTCGCCGTGGTGACCGGGCTCAGCCGGATCGCGCTGGGGGTGCACTGGACCAGCGACGTGGTCGGGGGCTGGCTGCTCGGCGTCGCGGTGGTCGCCGCCACGGCCGCCGCGTTCACCACCTGGCGGACCCGCACCGGTCGGCGGCCGGCGCGTACCGCGCGGGAGGGCGTGGAGCCGGAGCTGGCCGAGCCGGGCCCGGACGGGACGCGCGCGTAGTTCAGCACCACTCGGGATGCTCGCCCGCGGCGCTGGTC
Source organism: Micromonospora yasonensis (assembly GCF_026013475.1). Lineage (GTDB taxonomy): Bacteria > Actinomycetota > Actinomycetes > Mycobacteriales > Micromonosporaceae > Micromonospora > Micromonospora yasonensis. The sequence continues at coordinate 7,523 of NZ_JAPDPH010000050.1, forward strand.
GCCGTCGCGGTCGGCCGGCGTCGACCGGCTCAGGTGCAGTCGCCGGTGCCGACCGCCCGGGTACGCTCCGCGCCGGTCAGGGCGACCGGCCGGGCCTCGGCGGCGGTCACCGCGAAGCCGGTGTTCGGGTCGTCCGCCGCCGCCGCGAAGATCACCCCGAGCACGAGCCCGTTCGAGGAGACCAGCGGCCCGCCCGAGTTGCCGCTGCGCACCAGTGCCCGGATCGTGTAGATCTCCCGGGTCACGTCGCCCGAGGAGTAGATGTCCGGGCCGGTGATCCGGTCGACGTCGCGGATCCGGGCCGGCCGGGCGTCGTACGGGCCGTCGAGGGGGAAGCCCAGCACGATCGCGTCGGCCCCGCTGCCGGCCTGCCCGGCGGCGAAGCGCAGCGACGGACCGGGCAGCCCCGGCACGTGCAGCACGGCCAGATCCCGCTCCGGGTCGTAGACGACCACCTCGCCGTCGTACCGCTCGCCGCGCAGCTCGACGGCCACCGAGCGGGTGCCGGCCACCACGTGCGCGTTGGTCATCACCCGGTCGTCGGCGTACACGAAGCCGGAGCCCTCGATGCGGCGGGCGCAACTCGGCGCGGAGCCCAGCACCTTCACCACCGACCGCTGGCTGGTCTGCACCACCTGAGAGCCGGCCAGCGCCGGGTCGGGCGGGGAGACCTGCCGGGCGCGGGTCGGGGCGAGGTCGCCGAAGACGTCCGGGAAGCCGTTGGTGTCGACGGTGTCCCGCAGCGCCGTGGAGAGCTGCTGCGCCTTGTCCGGCAGGATCCGGTCGACCACGGTGAGCAGGGCGCTGTTGCGGACCGAGGAGGCCAGCCAGGGCAGCGACGAGGAGCCCAGCGGCACCGCGACCAGCCAGGCCACCAGCATCACCGCGAAGACCGAGACCAGCGCGCCGCCGATGTCGTCGAGTTTTTTGGCCAGCTCGTTGGTGATCGTCTGGCGCAGGTGCGAGCCCAGCCAGCCGGCCACCGCCTGGCCGAGCACGGCGAGGCCGAAGACCGCGACGAGCGAGATCAGCACCCGGGTGCCGCTGTCGGTGAACTGCCGGGCGACCAGCGGGCCGACCTGGAGACCGACGAGCGCGCCCAGGAAGAACCCGGAGAACGACAGCGCCCCGATGACGAAGCCCTGACGATATCCGCTGATCGCGAACACGAGCATGAGCAGGAGCAGTACGAGATCCACGGCGGACACGCGTCCAGGGTACGGGCACCGCGCCCGGAAGACCCTGAGCGCTCGCTGAACGTGACGTTCAGGTACGGGTCGGTGAGCTTTCCCGGCTCAGCGGACCGGGGTCTCGTCGACCGCGTCGGTGCCGGCCGAGGGCGCCGGGGTGGCTCCGGTCGGCGGCAGCTCCACGACCCGCGAACGCGGCCAGGGACGGGTCCAGCCGCCCATCTCCAGCAGCGTGTTCAACACCCCGGCGGTGAAGCCCCAGACGAGCATGCCGCGCACCGCGAAGGCCGGGCCGATCCAGCCGCTGGGGTGGCGGACCCGCATCCGGTTCTCCGGGTCGACCAGCTCGGCGACGGGCAGCCGGGCCACGTGCGCCACCTCGGCCGGCTCGCACGGGTGCACCGGGTGCGGCGCGTGCCACCAGGCCAGCACCGGGGTGACCACGAAGTCGCTGACCGGGATCCACAGCTTCGGCAGCTCGGCCAGCACGGTGACGCTGCCCGGGTCGAGCCCGACCTCCTCGTTCGCCTCGCGCAGCGCGGTGGCGCTGGCGTCGGCGTCCTCCGGATCGGCCGCGCCGCCGGGAAAGGCCGGCTGCCCGGCGTGGTTGCGCAGGGTGGCGGCACGCTGCAGGACCAGCACGTCCGGCCCGGCCGCCGGCTCCTCGCCGAGCAGCACCAGCACGGCGCTCTCCCGACCCCCGCTCTCCGGGGTGGTGAGCCGGGTGAAGTCCTCGGCCCGGGCGTTGCCCAGGCGGCCGAGCAGTGGGTCGAGCCAGCTCGGCGGCTGCCTCGTCATGCCGCGACCTCCACCCCGAGATGCTGGCGGACCAACTCGGCCAGGCGGGCGTCGTCCAGCGCCCCGGTCGAGTCGGTGTGCCGGATCCGGCCGTCCGCGCCGACGAAAACGGTCAGCGGGAACGCGTTGCGGCCGAGCCCTCGTTCGAAGGCGTCGCCCTGGTCGACCAGCATGGGGAAGCGGACGCCGAAGTCCTCGCCGATGGACTGCGCGCCGCCGCGGCTGTCCCGGCTGTTCACCCCGATCACCTGGAACCGCCCGGCGGCCCGCTCGCTGAGCCGCTGGAACGCGGGCAGCTCCTTGCGGCACGGCGGGCACCAGGACGCCCACACGTTGATCACGGCCGGACCCTTGACGTCGCGTAACGCCACCGGTGCCCCGCCGGTGAAGCAGGAGAGGGTCAGCTCGGGCAGCGGGTCGCCCGGCTCGCCGGCCGGCGTGGCGGCGGCCGAGGCCGGCACGACGGCCAGCGGGGCGCAGTCGGCGAACGGCGAGGGGCGCTCGGCCCGGGCCGCCGGGGCCGGGCCGGCCGGCTCGTCGGTGCCGGTGCAGGCGGCCAGCGCCAGCAGCACCGGGACGAGCAGGTACGGGAGTGGACGGTTCACGGCACGTCCGCCGCTACGGCCTGCTGGGGGACCAGCTCGGGGTCGATGCCGACGGCCGCCGCGAGATCCCGGGCGCGGGGGCCCGTGAGCAGCTTGGCCGCCGCCACCGGATCGGTCGGCCCGGTGCCGTACGACGGGCAGAGCTTGACCAGCGTGCAGGCGCCGCAGGCCGGCTTGCGAGCGTGGCAGACCCGGCGGCCGTGGAAGATGATCCGGTGCGACAGCATCGTCCAGTCGCGCTTCGGGTACAGCGCGCCGATGGCGTGCTCGATCTTGACCGGGTCGGTCTCGTCGGTCAGCTTCCACCGCTGCACCAGCCGCTGGAAGTGCGTGTCGACGGTGATGCCGGGGACGCCGAAGGCGTTGCCGAGGATCACGTTGGCGGTCTTGCGCCCGATGCCGGGGAGGGTGACCAGGTCGGCGAGCTTCCCGGGGACCTCGCCGCCGTACCGCTCGCACAGCTCGCGGCCCAGGTTGATCAGGGAACTGGTCTTGTTGCGGTAGAACCCGGTGGGCCGGATCAGCTCCTCCAGCTCGGCGCGGTCCGCCCCCGCGTAGTCGGCGGCGGTGCGGTAGCGGGCGAAGAGCTTCGGGGTGACCTCGTTGACCTTCTTGTCGGTGCACTGCGCGGAGAGGATGGTGGCGACCGCCAGCTCCAACGCGTTGGAGTGGTCGAGTTCACAGTGCGCGTCGGGGTGCGTCTCGGTCAGCACCCGGCCGATCCGCCGGGCGCGGCGGGTGCGACCGAGGTCGGTCTCGGGGGTACGCGTGGTCACGCCGGCCAGCCTACGTCGCGCGATCGACCGCCCGGCGGGCCCACGCGGGCGGGTCGCGTCAGGCGCCGGTGCCGGACGGGGCGGTGATCTTCCCGGCCCCGTCGAGCCGGGCCGCGGACTTCGGGAAGTCGCTCCGGCTGACGTCGCGGACCAGGCCGAGGCCACGGTGCTGCCGGTCGATCGACGGCCGGCCGACACTGTTCATCACCGTGGAGGTGAAGGTGCCGCCGGCGAAGCTGCCGTCCGGCTTGAGCGAGACCTTGAGCACGCCGCCCCAGCCGAGCCGGCCGGCGGGGTTCAGCGACTTCCCGCCGCCGGCGAAGTTGCCCAGGCTGTACGCGATCAGCCGGCCCTTGTAGAACTCCATGCCGCGCAGCACGTGCGGGCCGTGCCCGACGACCAGATCGGCGCCGGCGTCCACCACGGCGTGGGAGAACTTGATCGGATCGCCCCGGTTCTCGCCGAAGAACAGCTCGGTGCCCGGCTTGACCCGGCTCTTGTCGGCGCCCTCGGCACCCATGTGCACCTGCACCACGACCACGTCGGCCATGGTCGCCGCCTTCGCCACCACCCGCTTCGCCGACTCGATGTCGACCAGGCTGTTGGACCAGACGTACGACGAGAAGCCGACCACCGCCACCTTGACGCCCTCGACCTCGACCACGGTGATCTCGTCCGGCGCCCCGGTGTGCTTCAGGCCGTGCTCCGCCAACGCGCGCTGGGTGTTCTCGTAGCCCTTCGGGCCGTAGTCGTAGCCGTGGTTGTTGGCCTGGTTGAGCAGCTCGAACCCGGCGTCCTTGAGATGCGCCGCGTACCCGGGCGGGGCCCGGAACTGGAAGCAGTTCTTCGGGGTCGGCCCGCACTTGCCGGTGCCGGTGTCCTCGGTGAGCGGCTCCTCCAGGTTGCCCATCACCAGGTCGGCCTTGAGCGCGGCCTTGACGTCGTCGAAGAAGCCCTTGCCGCCGTTCGCCGGCAGCCGGGACGGGGCGTTGCCCATGATCACGTCCCCGGTGGCGGCCAGCGAGATCGCCTTCTCGGACTGGTCCACCGGCTGCGCCGGCTGCTCGCCCTCGGCCGGGGCGCCGCTCGCCGGCGCGCCCGGCTGCCAGGCCGGCGGGTCGTCTGCCTGCCGGGCACAGCCGGCGGCGAGCACGGCGACGAGCAGCGCGCCGAGGACGGCCGCCGGCCGACGCCAGCGGGACACGAAAAGGGCGGGAGCATACATCGTCCGCGACGCTACCGCCCGGGAACGCGTCCGACGACGTCCGATCGGTCGGAAAACTTGTTCGGGTCGCGGGCGGCCGGCTCAGCCCGCCCGCCGGTCGGACCAGGGGACGACGGTGCCTGCGCCGCCGGCCAGGACGGCGGCGTGGACCGCGCGTGCCAGCGGGGCGCCCCAGGTCGACCGGGGCCCGCCATACGGCGCCGGGTCGCCGTCGGCCGGGCAGAGCAGGGTGACCGCGTCCGTCGGGGTGCCGGTGGCGGGCAGCCCCAGCTCCCAGATCGCCTGCGCCTTCGCCTCGGTGGCCGTGGCCACCGCGTTGACCAGGGCAGCCTCGCTGAGCCGCATCGGGACGTACCCGACGATGTTGACCGTGCCGACGCGCTGGACGGGGGCGGCAGGCGCGGCGGCGGCCCACACCGGCGTGCCCAGACCCACCGTCGCCCAGACCCGGACGCCGCCGTCCGCGCGGGCCACCACCTCGGCGACGTCGACCCCGGTCAGCAACCCGACGCCGGGCCCGGCCAGCCCGAGGCCCTCGGCCAGCTCGCCCAGGTGGTCAGCCGGATCGTCCCGGTCGTACGACATGGGCACGGTCGCGTTGACCACCCACCGGCGTACGCCGATCCCCCCGCCCAGCGGGGCGCTGCCGACCGCCAGCAGCGGCGCCTCGGCGCGCCAGACCAGTAGCGGGATGTCCCATCCGGCTTCCCGGCGGGTGGTCAGGAACGGCTCGTTCAGCACGCCGCCGACCCTACGATCAGGGTGGGAACGGACGGCGGCCACCCGGACCGGGGCGGGATCTTAGTCGTTGATCAGGTCGGGCGGGTTACGCCCAACGATCAAGATTCCAGGGGTGGACCTCGGATTACTGCTCAGGTACGCCTAGACTGGCGGCGCGCGAGGGATCAGCGGACGGCGGACCCGGCCGAGGGACGGCACGCGCAGGCGGAGGTGCGCGATGGACGAGGTACTGGCCCGCAGCGGGATCTTCCAGGGTGTCGACCCGGAGGCTGCCGAGGCGCTCGCCAAGGAGATGGAGACGATCGAGGTCCGCAAGGGCGAGGTCGTGTTCAACGAGGGCGAGCCCGGCGACAGTCTCTACATCCTCCTGTCCGGCAAGATCAAGGTGGGCCGCCGCGCGGCGGACGGCCGGCAGAACCTGATCGCCGTGATGGGCCCGTCGGACATGGTCGGCGAGCTGTCACTCTTCGACCCCGGCCCGCGTACGGCGACGGCCACGGCGGTGACCGACACCCGCCTGGTCCGGCTGCGCAAGCAGGCGCTGCGGCCCTGGCTGAACAACCGGCCCGAGATCGCCGAGCAGTTGCTGCGGGTGCTCGCCCGGCGCCTGCGCCGGACGAACGACTCGCTGGCCGACCTGATCTTCACCGACGTGCCCGGCCGGGTCGCCAAGAACCTGCTCCAGATGGCCGGCCGGTTCGGCACCCGCGACGGCGGTGTGCTGCGGGTGACCCACGACCTTACCCAGGAGGAGATCGCCCAGCTGGTCGGCGCCTCGCGGGAGACCGTCAACAAGGCGCTCGCCGACTTCGCCTCGCGCGGCTGGCTCCGGCTGGACGGCAAGAGCATCATCATCCTCGACCCGGAGCGCCTGGCCCGCCGCGCGCGCGTCTGACCGCCTCGCCGCGTCTGCCCGAGGCAGAATTCCTGGACTCCGGGGCGGGCCGGGGTCAGGGTGGGGCGATGTTCGAACGTGTCGCCGTCCTCTCCGACATCCACGGCGTGCTGCCGGCGCTGGAGGCCGTCCTGGCCGAGCCGGACGTAGCCGCTGCCGACCTGATCGTGCTCACCGGTGACATCGCGGCCGGTCCGCAGCCGGTCGAGGTGCTGGATCTGCTGGCCACCATCGGCGACCGGGCCCGCTGGGTCGGCGGCAACGCCGACCGGGAACTGGTCGAGGCGCGGGCGGGGCGGGCCGCGCCGATCGAGGTGTCGAACTGGGCCGCCGGGCAACTCCGGGACGACCAGGTGGCCCGGCTGGCCGCGCTGCCGCCGGCCGTCACGCTGCCCGTCGCCGGCCTCGGCGAGGTGCTCTTCTGCCACGCGACGCCGCGTGACGACGAGGAGGTCGTGCTGGTCGACTCGCGGCTCGACCGCTGGGCCGAGGTCTTCGCCGGCCTGCCGGCCGAGGTGGGCACCGTGGTCTGCGGGCACACCCACATGCCGTTCACCCGGCTCGTCGACCGCCGGCTGGTGGTCAACCCCGGCAGTGTCGGCATGCCGTACGGCGGGGTCGGGGCCTGGTGGGCGTTGCTCGGCCCGGGCGTGCAGCTACGCCGGACCGGGTACGACGTGGACGCCGCCTGCGCCCGGGTAGCCGCTGAGTCGGGCTTCCCGGACGCCGCGGCCTGGGCCGACGAGTACCTGCGTTCCCGCCACTCGGACGTGGACGCGCTCACCGTCTTCGGCCCGCGCGACGGCCGCTGACCGGCGACGCCCGCGTCGGCCGGCGATGGCGGCTGCTGTTCGGCGGCGATGGCGGTTGCTTGGCGGCGCGAGATCGTGAATCGTTTGTGACATCAGCTCCAGAGGCGCGCGTACAGATCCCGCCGCCCTGACGAGCGCCGTGCCGGCGGCAGAAAAAGTCAGTCTTGACTGTTTGTTTCGGCGGCGGCACGCTGTCCCCGTGCCCGCCGCATCGACCCGCGTCCCTCAGCAGGAACGCAGCCGCGCCACCCAGGCCCGGCTGCTGGAGGCGACCGTCGAGTGCCTGGTCGAGTACGGCTGGTCCGGCACCACCACCACGGTCGTGGCGGCCCGGGCCGGCGTCTCCCGGGGCGCCCAGCTGCACCATTACCCGACCAAGGCCGCCCTGGTCACCGCCGCGGTGACCCACCTCACCGAGCGCCGGGCGGTGGAGCTGCGCACCGAGGCCGAGGCCCTGCCGGCCGGTCCCCGTCGGCTGGACGGGGTGATCGACCTGCTCGCCGCCGCCTTCACCGGGCCGCTCTTCGTCGCCGCCCTGGAACTGTGGGTGGCCGCCCGCACCGACACCGAGCTACGCGACGCCCTGGTGCCCCTGGAGGCCCGGGTCGGCCGCGAGATGCACCGGCTGACCGTCGAACTGCTCGGGGTGGACGAGCGCCGGCCCGGCGTACGCGAGGCGGTGCAGGCCACCCTCGACCTGCTCCGCGGCCTCGGCGTGGCCAACCTGCTCAGCGACGACTCCGTCCGGCGTACCGCCCTGCTGCACACCTGGAAGCGCCAGCTCGCCACCCTGCTCACCCCTGACGGCGGCCCGTCGACGCCCGGGAGCGCGCGGCCGCACTGACCCCCGGAGGCACCATGGTCGACCTGACAGCCCTACTCACGGACCTGACCGCCGAGTCCGAGCAGCTCGACGCCCTCGTCGCGCCGCTGCCGCCGGAACAATGGGCCCGGCCGACACCGGCCCCGGGCTGGACGGTCGCTCACCAGATCGCCCACCTGGCCTGGACCGACCACGTGGCCCACCTCGCCGCGACCGACGAGGACGCGTTCTACGCCTCGGTCATGGCCGCACCGGACCCGTCCCGGCTGGTCGACGACGGCGCGGAGTCCTTCCTCGCCCCGCCCGCCGCGCTGCTGGCCCGCTGGCGGGAGGGCCGCGCGGCGCTCGCCGCGGCCCTCGCCGCCGCGCCGGCCGGCGAGAAACTGCCCTGGTACGGCACCCGGATGTCGCCCGCCTCGATGGCGACCGCCCGGCTCATGGAGACCTGGACGCACGGCGAGGACGCGGCCGACGCGCTCGACGTCCGGCGTACCCCGACGAGCCGGCTGCGGCACGTCGCGCACCTGGGCTTCCGTACCCTCGGACACGGCTTCGCCGCGCACGGCCGTGCGGTACCGGCGGCACCGGTCCGGGTCGAGCTGGCCGCGCCGCACGGGGAGACCTGGGCCTTCGGCCCGGCGGACGCCGCCGATCGGGTCACCGGCCCGGCGCTCGACTTCTGCCTGCTGGTGACCCAGCGACGGCACCGCGCCGACCTGGCCCTGGTGGCCACCGGGCCGGTCGCCGACGAGTGGCTGGACGTGGCGCAGGCGTTCGCCGGCCCACCCGGGGCCAAGCGGGCGGCGGCCGGCAGCGGAGTGACTGGATGACGCCACTCCGGGTCGGCAACGCCTCCGGCTTCTACGGCGACCGGTTCTCCGCCTGGCAGGAGATGCTCGACGGCGGCGAGCTGGACGTGCTGTCCGGCGACTACCTGGCCGAACTGACCATGCTGATCCTCGGCCGGGATCGGCTGCGCGACCCCTCCCTGGGCTACGCGAAGACCTTCCTGCGGCAACTGGAGGGCTGCCTCGGCACCGCACTGGACCGCGGGGTCACGCTGGTCACCAACGCCGGCGGCGTCAACCCGGCCGGGCTGGCCGCCGCGATCGGCGCGCTCGCCGACCGGCTCGGCCTCACCGCGCGGGTCGGGTACGTCGAGGGCGACACCCTCGCCCGCCCGGACGCGCTGACCGCGAACGCGTACCTGGGGGCATTCGGGATCGCGGCCTGCCTCGACGCGGGGGCGGACGTCGTGGTCACCGGACGGGTCACGGACGCCTCGCTCGCGGTCGGCCCGGCCGTCGCCCGCTTCGGCTGGGGCCGGGACGACCTGGACGCGCTGGCCGGGGCGACCGTGGCCGGGCACCTGATCGAGTGCGGGGCGCAGGTGACCGGCGGCAACTTCAGCTTCTTCACCGAACTACCGGACGGCGGACACCGTCCCGGCTTCCCGATCGCCGAGATCCACCCGGACGGCTCCTCGGTGCTCACCAAGCACCCCGGCACCGGCGGCGCGGTCACCGTCGAGACGGTCACCGCCCAACTGCTGTACGAGGTGGCCGGGCCGGCGTACCTGGGGCCGGACGTGGTGACCCGGCTGGACACGGTGGAGCTGCGCCCGGACGGGCCGGACCGGGTACGGGTCTCCGGGGTCCGGGGCATGCCGCCACCCGACACCCTGAAGGTGGGCGTCAACAACCTGGGCGGCTTCCGCAACTCGATGACGTTCGTACTCTGCGGGCTGGACATACCGGCCAAGGCGGCACTCGTCCGGGGGCAGTTGGCGGAGGCGATCGGCAGGGAGGGGCTGGAGTTCAACCTGGCCCGGACCGACCACCCGGACGCCACCGACACCGAGGCGGCGAGCGCGCTGCTGCACGTACACCTGCGGGACGGCGACCGGGCGCGGGCCGGGCGGGCCTTCTCGGCGGCCGCGGTAGAGCTGGCGCTGGCCTCGTACCCGGGCTGCACGCTGACCACCCCGCCCGGCGACGCGACGCCCTACGGCGTGTTCACCGCCGACACCGTGCCGCAGGACGCGGTCGCGCACGTGGCGGTGCTGCCCGACGGGGTACGTGTGCCGATCGTCCCGCCGGCGCAGACGACGACCGCGCCGCACGGGACCACGACGACGCCCGCACCTGGGGACGGGTGGCCGGCAGGCCCGACCCGGCGGGCGGCCCTCGGCGAACTGGTGGGCGCCCGGTCCGGGGACAAGGGTGGGGACGCCAACCTGGGCGTCTGGGCCCGACCCGGCGCGACCTGGGCGTGGCTGCGCGGCTGGCTCACCGTCGAACGGCTGGCCGAGCTGCTCCCGGAGACCGCCCCGCTGACCGTCGAGCGGTACGAGCTGCCGAACCTGCGCGCGGTCAACTTCGTCATCCGGGGACTGCTCGGGGCGGGGGTGGCCGCCTCCACCCGGTTCGACCCGCAGGCCAAGGCACTCGGCGAGCTGCTCCGCTCCCGGGTGGTCGACGTGCCGGCGGACCTGCCCGCCGGGCCGGCCGTCGAGGAGGGGCAGTCGTGACCATCGTGGACACCCCGGAACGCCGGCAGCTCCGCGAGCTGACCCGGGCCTTCGTCACCAAGGAGGTGCTGCCGTACCTGGACGACTGGGAGCGGGCCGGTGAGGTGCCCCGGTCGCTGCACGAGACCGCCGCGAAGGTCGGACTGCTCGGCGTCGGCTTCCCGGAGAAGGTCGGCGGCAGCGGGGGCGACCTGCTCGACTCGATCGTGGTCACCGAGGAGATCATCCGTTCGGGCGGCTCGTCCGGGCTGGTCGCCGCCCTGTTCACGCACGGCATCGCCCTGCCGCACATGGTCGCCGCCGGAAACGCGGAGCTGATCGACCGGTACGTCCGGCCGACGCTGGCCGGGACGATGATCGGCGCGCTGGCGATCACCGAGCCGGACGGCGGCTCCGACGTGGCGGGCATCCGCACCTTCGCCCGGCTGGACGGCGACCACTACGTGGTGAACGGGTCGAAGACGTACATCACCAGCGGCCTTCGGGCCGACTTCGTCACCACCGCCGTCTCCACGGTCCTGCCCGGCAGTGGCGCGCTCAGCCTGCTGGTGATCGAGAAGGGCACGCCCGGCTTCAGCGTCGGCCGGCGGCTGGAGAAGCTCGGCTGGCACTGCTCGGACACGGCCGAGCTGTCCTTCGTGGACGTCCGGGTGCCGGTGGCGAACCGCATCGGCCCGGAGGACACCGGCTTCCTGGCGATCATGCAGCAGTTCGCCACCGAGCGGCTCTCCCTGGCCACCCAGGCGTACGCGACCGCGCAGCGCTGCGTCGAGCTGGCCGTGAAGTGGTGCCGGGACCGGTCCACCTTCGGCCGGCCGCTGGCCAGCCGGCAGCTGATCCGGCACCGGCTGGCCGAGATGCACACCCGGGCCGAGGCCGCCCGGGCGTATGTGCACGACGTGGCGGAACGGGTGGCCGCGGGCCAACCCGTGGTGACCGAGGTGGCGATGGCGAAGAACGTGGCGGTGGCCGCCTGCGACCACGTGGTCGACGCGGCGCTGCAACTGCACGGCGGCTTCGGCTACCTGCGGGACGCGGAGGTGGAGCGGCACTACCGGGACGCCCGGATCCTGGGCATCGGCGGCGGCACCACCGAGATCATGAACGAGATCATCGCGAAGGGCATGGGGCTGTGACCACCCTGGGCAGTGCGCTCGACCCGGCCTCGCCGGCCTACCGGGCCAACCGGGAGGCCCTGCTGGACCGCCTCGCCGAGCTGGACGCCGCGCTCGACCAGGCCCGGGCCGGCGGCGGCGAGAAGTACGTGACCCGGCACCACCAGCGCGGCAAGCTGCTCCCCCGGGAGCGGATCGAGCTGCTGCTCGACCAGGACAGCCCGTTCCTGGAGCTGTCTCCGGTGGCCGCGTACGAGACGGACTTCCCGGTCGGGGCCAGTGTGGTGACCGGCATCGGCGTGGTCGAGGGCGTGGAGTGCCTGATCGTCGCCAACGACCCGACGGTACGCGGCGGCGCGGTGAACCCCTGGGCCCTGGCGAAGACCCGGCGGGCCGGCGAGATCGCCCTGGCCAACCGGCTGCCGATGGTCAACCTGGTCGAGTCGGCCGGCGCGGACCTGCCCACCCAGGCGGAGATCTTCATCCCGGGCGGCCGGGTGTTCCGCGACCTGACCCGGCTCTCCGCCGCGAAGATCCCCACGGTCAGCGTGGTCTTCGGCAACGCCACCGCGGGCGGCGCCTACGTGCCGGGGATGTCCGACTTCACCATCATGATCCGGGACCGGTCGCAGGTGTACCTGGCCGGGCCGCCGCTGGTGAAGATGGCCACCGGCGAGGTCACCGACGACGAGTCGCTGGGCGGGGCGGCCATGCACGCCACCAGGTCCGGCCTGGCCGACTTCCTCGCCGAGGACGAGCGGGACGGCATCCGGCTGGCCCGGCAGTGCGTCCGCCGGCTCAACTGGCGCAAGCAGGGCCCCGCGCCGCGCAACCCGGTCCCGCAGCCACCCCGGTACGACCCCGAGGAGCTGCTCGGCATCGTCAGCGCCGACCTGAAGGTGCCGTTCGACCCGCGCGAGATCCTCGCCCGGGTGCTGGACGGCAGCGAGTTCGACGAGTTCAAGCCGGCCTACGGCACCGCGCTGGTGACCGGCTGGGGCGAGCTGCACGGGTACCCGGTGGGCGTGCTGGCCAACGCCCGGGGGGTGCTGTTCAGCGAGGAGGCGCAGAAGGCAACTCAGTTCATCCAGCTCGCCAACGCCACCGACACCCCGCTGCTCTTCCTGCAGAACACCACCGGCTACATGGTCGGCACCGAGTACGAGCAACGCGGCATCATCAAGCACGGCGCGCTGATGATCAACGCGGTGTCGAATTCGACGGTCCCGCACCTCACGGTCAACCTGGGCGCCTCCTACGGGGCCGGCAACTACGGCATGTGCGGCCGGGCGTACGAGCCGAGGTTCCTGTTCACCTGGCCGAACGCCAAGTCGGCGGTGATGGGGCCGGCGCAGCTCGCCGGGGTGCTGTCCATCGTGGCCCGGCAGGCCGCCGTCGCCCGGGGCCGCGAGTACGACGAGGACTCGGACGCCGCGATGCGGACGATGGTCGAGCAGCAGATCGAGTCCCAGTCCGAAGCGCTCTTCCTGTCCGGCCGGCTCTACGACGACGGGGTGATCGACCCCCGGGACACCCGTACCGTCCTCGGGCTCTGCCTGTCGGCCATCCACAACGGACCGGTCAGGGGCGCCGACGGCTTCGGCGTCTTCCGGATGTGACCGGTGAGCGCGAGGAACGCAGCGAAGCGGAGTCCCGCAGTCGCGAACGAAAGGCAGGCTCAGCCCGCATGATCCAGAAGCTGCTGGTCGCCAACCGGGGCGAGATCGCCCGCCGGGTCTTCGCCACCTGCCGGGCGCTGGGCGTGGCGACGGTCGCCGTGCACTCCGACGCGGACGCCGGCGCGCCCTTCGTCGCCGAGGCCGACCAGGCCGTACGCCTGCCCGGGAACACGCCGGCCGAGACGTACCTGCGGATCGACCTGATCCTGAACGCGGCCCGCCGGGCGGGCGCGGACGCCGTGCACCCGGGCTACGGCTTCCTCGCCGAGAACGCCGAGTTCGCCGCGGCGGTGACCGATGCCGGGCTGACCTGGGTCGGGCCGACGGCCAAGGCGATCGCTGCGATGGGCGACAAGATGGCGGCGAAGGCGCTGCTCGCCGACGCGGGCGTGCCGATGCTGCCGACCTGGACCGAGGACGACCAGGTCACCGACTTCCCGGTGCTGGTCAAGGCCGCCGCGGGCGGCGGCGGGCGGGGCATGCGCGTGGTCCGCGACCCGGCCGCGCTCGCCACCGCCGTCGCCTCGGCGCGCCGCGAGGCCGCCGCGGCGTTCGGCGACGGCACGGTTTTCATCGAGCGGTACGTCGAGCGGGGCCGGCACGTCGAGGTGCAGATCTTCGGCGACACCTTCGGCACGGTGGTGGCCCTCGGCGAGCGGGACTGCTCGATCCAGCGCCGGCACCAGAAGATCGTCGAGGAGGCGCCCGCGGTCCTCGCCCCGGAGCTGCGGGAACGGCTGCACGCGGCGGCGGTGGCCGCCGGCCGGGCCGTCGACTACGTGGGCGCCGGAACCGTCGAGTTCCTGCTCGCGCCCGACGGGGCGTTCTTCTTCCTGGAGATGAACACCCGCCTGCAGGTGGAGCACCCGGTCACCGAGGCGGTCACCGGGCTGGACCTGGTCGAGCTGCAACTGCTGGTCGCCGAGGGCGAGCCCCTGCCGCTGGCGGCGACCCCACCGGCCGACGGCCACGCGATCGAGGTACGCCTCTGCGCCGAGGACCCGGCCCAGGATTTCCGCCCGGCCACCGGGACCCTGCACCGCTTCGCGATCCCCGGGGTGACCGGTGAGTTCACCCCGACCGGTGGGCTGCGCCTGGACTCCGGCGTGGTGGACGGCGCCACAGTGAGCGTGCACTACGACTCGATGCTGGCCAAGCTGGTCGCCCGGGCGCCCACCCGGGCGGCGGCGGCCCGGGCCCTCGCGGGCGCGCTGGCCCGGGCCGAGTTGCACGGCGTGGTCACCAACCGGGATCTGCTGGTCCGGGTGCTGCGCAGCCGGGAGTTCGGCGCGGTGGAGATCGACACCGGCTTCCTGGAGCGGCACGGGGAGGTCTTCGCTCCGCTGCTCCCGGCGGACCAGGTGGCGCTCGCCGCGCTCGCCGCCGCGCTGGCGTCGGCCGCCCGCCGGCGTGCCGAGGCCCGGGTGCTCGGGGGGGTGCCCTCCGGCTGGCGCAACGTGCCGGCGTTCCCGCAGGTCGCCCGCTATGCCGGGCCGGACGGCGAGATCGAGGTGCGATACCGCCTCGACCGCCGGGGCGGGCTCGCCGGCTGGTCTGCCGCGTCGGACGGCGACCGGCACCTTGCAGCGCGGCGTCAGACGCGCCGAGCTGAAGGTGCCGACGGCGAACCGACAGCCGCCGGGCAGCCGCCGGTCGTGGCACTGGTGGAGGCCGCCCCGGACCTGGTGATCCTCGACGTGGACGGCGTCCGGCGGGGGTTCCGCGTACACGGGGTGGGGTCGCAGGTCTTCGTGGACGGCCCGGACGGGGCGACGAGCCTCACCCAGCTGCCCCGGTTCCCGCTGCCTACCGCGGCCCTGGCGGCCGGGTCGCTGCTCGCGCCGCTGCCCGGCGCGGTGGCCCGGGTGCACGTCGACGTCGGCCAGCGGGTCGCCGCCGGTGACCTGCTGCTGACCCTGGAAGCGATGAAGCTCGAACATCCGGTGCTCGCCCCGACCGACGGCGTGGTCACCGAACTGCCGGTGCCGGCCGGCGGCCAGGTCGACACCGGCGCCGTGCTGGCCGTCGTGGCCAACCCCGAGGAGGACCCCGAATGAACGTCGACCTCACTCCCGAGCAGGACCAGCTCCGCGACGCCGTCCGGACGCTCGGCCGCAGGTACGGTCATTCCTATTTCGTAGCGAAAGCGAAATCGGGGGAACACACCACCGAGCTGTGGCACGAGGCCGGCCAGCTCGGCTACCTGGGTGTCAACATCCCCATCGAGTACGGCGGCGGGGGCGGTGGCATCACCGAACTGGCCATCGTCTGCGAGGAACTGGCCGCCGCCGGCTGCCCGCTGCTGCTGCTCGTGGTCTCCCCCGCGATCGCCGCCACCGTGCTCAACAAGCACGGCACCGAGGAGCAGCGCAAGCGGCACCTGCCCGGCCTCGCCGACGGCTCGCAGAAGATCGTCTTCGCGATCACCGAGCCGGAGGCCGGCTCCAACTTCCACCGGCTCGGCACGGTGGCCCGCCGGGACGGCGACGACTGGCTGCTCTCCGGCCGCAAATGCTACATCTCCGGCGTCGACGAGGCGCAGCACGTGCTGGTGGTGGCGCGCACCGAAGACGCGTCGACGGGCAGGCTCAAGCCGGCGCTGTTCCTCGTGCCGACCGACGCACCGGGTCTGGAGCGGTCCAAGCTGAACATGGAGATCCTCTCCCCGGAAAACCAGTTCCTGCTCTACCTGGACGACGTCCGGCTGCCCGCCGACGCGCTGGTCGGCGAGTCGCTGGAGGCCGGGCTGCCAGCGCTCTTCTCGGGGCTGAACCCGGAACGGATCACGGTCGCCGCGATGGGCGCCGGCACCGGCCGGTACGCCATCGAGCGGGCCAGCGCGTACACCGCCACCCGGAAGGTGTGGGGCGGGCGGAGCATCGGCTCCCACCAGGGCGTCGCCCACCCCCTCGCGCACGCCGCGGTACAGGTGGAACTGGCCCGGCTGATGATCCACAAGGCCGCCACCCTGTACGACGCCGGTCGCGACCTGGAGGCCGGCGTCGCCGGCAACATGGCCAAGTACGCCGCCGGGGAGGCCGCCGCGCTCGCCGTGGACACCGCCGTGCAGGCACTCGGCGGGGCGGGCATGACCACCGAGTACGGCGTGGCCACCCTGCTCGGCGCGGTCCGGGCCGGCCGGATCGCCCCGGTCAGCCGGGAGATGATCCTCAACTTCGTCGCCCAGCACGTACTCGGGCAGGACAAGTCGTACTGACCCGGATTCCTGGGGCGGCCAGGCCGGCCGCGGCTCGGCCGGTTGACACCTGGACGGCCTGGGCGATCCTGAACGGGTGAGCTCGTTCCCGAAGCCCGGTGCGCGGGTGAAGGCCGTCCTCGCGGCGGTGGCTGCGGTGGCCGCACTGGTCGCCCTGCTGGCGTGGCACCCGGCCGGTGTCTTGTCGGTGGCCCTGGCCCTGCTCTGCGTCGTGCTTGCGATGATCACCGGGGTGGCGGTGAGCGCCGCCCGGCAGGCCGGCGACGACCCCCCGGCGGAACAGCGGCCCGACGGGTACGAAGTGGACACCGACCCGCTGGAGTCGTTCGATCCGCGGACGCCTCCGGACCCCCGCCGCGGCGGGCACGAACTCGACGCCGACACCCTGGATGCGCTCGACCCCCGGGAGGTCCGGGAGAACCGGCGGGTGACCGGGCTCAGCGACCGGTGAGGGTCGGCACGGCGAGCGCGTCGACGCCGCGCCCGGCCAGGCAGCGGTAGGTGCGATCGGTGGTGGCGCCGACGGGCGGCAGCACCTCCAGGTTCCAGCCGCCCGTCTGCTTGATGCCGCTGACCAGGCGGAAGGTGCTGACGTTGCAGACCTGCTGGACGGCCGGATCGGCGACGACCGCCTCGTGGCCGGCCCCGGTGAGCGCCGCCGGCAGGTCGCCCTCGGCGTAGGTCTCCCAGGTGTGCCGGCCGTCGCACGGCACCCGGGTCGCCTCCGCGCGGTCGCGGCGCAGCCGTACCGGGCCGAAGCACTCCAGCTCGGGCGCGCAGCGGGCACCCGCCGGCAGGCGTACCCCGCCGGCCGCGCAGCCCGGCAGCACCTTGGCCCCGGTCGGATCGACCGCCCCGCTGGCCACCGGCGTCGGCTGCGTCACGGGCGGCGAGCCGCCCGCCAGCCACGCCCCCACGGAGGCCGAGGCGGCCAGCGCGACCACCCCCGCCCCGCCGAGGAACCAGCGGCGCCGCCACCGCCGGCCCGGCACCGGGATCGTCGGGTGTTCCTCCGCCGCGGGCGGGCGCGGGCTCGGCTGCCCCGTCCGGCCCAGCGGGTACGCCCCACCGGTCGCGCCACCGCCGCTGAGGGGCACACCGGAGATCGGGGCGCCGCTGACCGGGGAGGCGCCGTCGAGCGGCAGGGCGGCGAGCATCCCGCGCAACTCCACGGCGGACGGCCGCTCGCCCGGGTCGTTGGACATGCCCAGCCGGAGCACGTCGATCAGCTCCTCCGGCACCCCGGGCAGGCCGGGGATCGGCTGGTGGAACATCTCCAGCACGGTGACCAGGCTCGGGTTGCGTTCGGACTGCCAGCGCGGGGGCCGGCCGTGCATCACCGCGTAGAGGGTGGCGCAGAGCGCGTACACGTCGACCGCCGGCGAGGGCGGGCTGTGGCTGAACATCTCCGGCGGCGCGTACGCCGGGGTCAGCACCTCCAGGGTGACCGAGGCGTCCCGCACCTCGGCCAGCACCGCCAGCCCGAAGTCGGCCAGCACCGCCGGGTTGAAGTGCGAGTAGAGGATGTTGGCCGGCTTCACGTCCCGGTGCAGCACCCCGGCCGCGTGCGAGTGCGCGAGCGCGTCGGCGATCTTCACGCCCAGGTCACGCGCCTCCACCGGGCCCAGCGGCGAGGTACGCATCCGCTCCGCGTACGACCCGTCGCAGAGCTCCATGATCAGGTAGGGGTGCTGGTCGACGGTGACCCCGACGTCGAAGAGGTCGACCACGTGCGGGTGGGAGGACATCTTCCCGGCGGCCCGCGCCTCGCGCAGGAACCGGGCCTGGTCGCGCTCACTGTCCAGGGTGCGGTTCTCCACCTTGACCGCGACCTCGCGCCCGACCGAGATCTGGGTGGCCCGGTAGACGGTGGCGTAGCCACCCCGGGCGAAAACCTCCAAATCGGTCAGACCGGGCACGATGGGCAGCCGGAGGGCGCCGGGCGGAGTCTCGGTCACGGCTCGAAAATACCCAATGATCCGCGTCGCTCAGGACACCGCGTCGGTCGCCGGCACCGGCCCGGACCCGACGGCCGCGGCCCCGGCCACCCCGGCGGGGGCCGCGCGTCGGGCGTCCCACCACAGGCCGACGGCCGTCGCGACCGCGCCCAGCCCCTCCCAGACGGCGACGGAGAAGAACCGGCCCGGAGCGACGTCGGAGAGCACGGTGATGGTGAAGACGGTGAACGTGACCAGCCGGAACCAGACGGTGAACCGGTAGAAGACCCGCCACTCGGTGGCGGCGGCGAGCAGGTAGTAGACCCCCATGTTGAAGGAGGCCATCGAGGACGCGGTGAGGAACGTCCCGGTGTAGTCACCGGCGGTCCGCTCGGCCGGCACCTCGAAACCGAGCATGCGCAGCTGTGCCTCCGGCCAGATCAGCCCGAGCGCACCCAGCAGCACCGCCAGGGCCCCGAAGACCGCGATCGTCCAGCCAGCGGCGGAGCGCGGCAGCCTCATCCGTCCTCCCCACCCGCGACCGCCGCTGTGGACGGTCCCCTCAACCCCCACACGCTAACCGCCACCCCCGACGCGCACATCCCCGAAATCGTCAAACCTGGACGCCGCCGCACCGCCCATCCACCCCGCGAACCACGATGGACGCGAGGGGTGTCAGGGGGTGGCGAGGTGGGCGCGGAGGGCTTCGGCGACGGCCCGTTCGCTGCGCTGCTCGGTGGCGTACGCCAGGCGCACCGCCTCCTCGGCGCCGGCCAGCGCCTCGGCCCGCCGGTCGCAGGCGTCCAGCGCCTCGGCCAGCACACAGGCCGCGATGACCTGGCTCCGGACGTCCTCGGCCGGCGCGCGCATCGCCCGCTGCGCCCAGTCCAGGGCCTGTTCCCGCTGCCCGTGGGCGAGCAGCGCCGAGGCGTACCGGGCCATGGTCTGGCGGCGGGCGAAGAGCAGCGACGGGGTGCTGGCGGCGACGGTGGCCACCGGGGCGAGCAGTCCCACGGCGGTGGCCGGATCGCCGGCGGCGAGCCGGGCCACGGCGAGCAGCACCCGGGGCGCCACCTGGGCGGGGGCCTGCGGGTTGTGCGGCTCCACAGTGGTCAGCACCGCGCGGGCGTCCCGCTCGGCGGTCTCGTGGTCGCCCATGTCCAGCGCCACGAAACCGCGCAACGTCCCGGCCATCCCGGTGAGCAGCGGGTGCGAGGTGCGCCCCGCGTACGTCAGGGCGTCGGTGAGCAGGTCGGCGGCGTGCTCCGGCTCGCCCAACCCACGCGCCACCACCCCGCGTACGACCAGGGCGAAGCCCTGCCCCCAGTCGTCGCCGATCTCGGCGAACTCCCGGTACGCGCGGCGTGCCCCCCGGTCCGCCTCGGCCAGCTCGCCCAGCTCTGCGGTGGCGTACGCCTCGACCGCGCGGAGCGTGCCGACCGCCCACGCCTCGCCGACCCGCTCGCCGAACGGCAGGAAAACCTGCGCCATCCGGCAGGCCTCGCGGAGCCGGCCGGCGAGCAGCCGGGCGAAGGCGGTGGTACCGCGCAGCCAGGCCCGCCCGTACGGGTCCTTCAGCTCGGCGAACAGCCGGGCGGCCCGGCCGAGCACCGCGTCGGTGCCGGCGAAGTCGCCCCGGGTGGTGGTCACCCAGGCCAGGTTCTGCAACGACCAAGCCTGCCCGCGCGGGTCCTTCGCCGAGAGGCTGACCTGGTAGGAGGCGGCGAGCCGGCTGCTCGCCTGGCCCAGCCGGCCGGCGATGAAGTCGGCCATGCCCAGCCGTCGCATCGCCGAGGCGCGCATCGTCGGCAGGTCGGCCGCGGTGGCCACCTGCAGCGCCTCCTGCCAGCAGCGCTCCGCCCGGTCGGCGTCGCCGAGGGTCTGGTGGGCCTGCCCGGCCAGCAGCAGGGCACTGGCCCGGGTCGCCGCCGCGTCTCCGGCGTTGGCGGCGATCTTCTCGGCGAAGGCGAGCGCGTCGGCCGGCCGGCCGATCTGGAGCAGCGCCCGGGCGTGCACCACCCGGTCGGCCAGCGGCAGCCCGTCGCGGGCCAGTTCGGCGGCACGCTCGGCGTACTCGACGGCCAGGGCCGGCTCGCCCGAGCGCAGCGCCCGCCGGGCGGCCCGGCCGAGCGCGGCGACGCCGAGCGGAGCCACCGCGCGGGCCGGCGCGTCCGGGCGCAGCTTCACCGCGTCGGCGAGCGCGGCGGCCCGCTCGACGTGCTCGGCGACGAAGTCGTCCCGGGCGGCCTCGGTGAACCCGCCGGGCAGGGCGGCGGTGCCGTCGGCGCTCTCCGGGGCCGCCCAGCTGGCCAGCGCGGCGTGCCGCTCGGCCAGCTCGGCCTTGCTCACCCCGGCGTACGCGGCCTCCCGCATCAGCGGGGTGGCGAAGGCGAAGCCGGTCCGGATGCGGTGCAGCATGCGGCGTTGCAGCAGCTCCTCCACGGCCCGGTCCAGCTCGACGGCGGCCACCGCCGACGGCCGGCCGGCCAGGCCGACGCGCTGCTCGCGGAGCGCCTCCAGGGTGCCGGCGGGCACCGTGTCGCCGACCACCGCGGCGTCCCGCAGCACCGAGCGGGCGTCCGGCGGCAGCGCGTCGATACGCGCGGCGAGCACGGCGGCCAGGTCGCGGGAGAGCAGCCGGCTGCCCAGCGACCCCGGGGCGAGCCGCCAGCCGACATTGGCGCCCCGGCCCGGCCCGGCGGTCAGCGCGCCGCGCTCCATCAGCAGGGTGACCAGCTCAGCCAGGTAGAACGGGTTGCCCTGCGCGGTGGCCAGCAGCCGGTCGGCCTCGGCCGGCGGCAGCTTGCCGCCGCCCAGATAGCTGGTGAGCAACCGGGAGGCGTCGGCGCCGCGCAGCGGGGGCAACGCGTGCACCTCGGCGTCCGCGACCCGGGTCAGCGCGCCGGCGGTACGCACCAGCTCGGGGCGGCCGAGCAGCAGCACCAGCACCGGTCCACTGAGCCGGTTGAGCGTCAGCCCGAGCGCGTTGATCGTCTCGGCCGTGGCGTCGTGCAGGTCGTCCACGACGATGGCCAGCGGCGCCTCCACCGCGAGCGCGCTGAGCAGGTCGGCGACCGCGTTCGGCACCGCTTCGGCATCCGGTGGCGGGGCGGCGGCGCTCCACTCGCTGTGCTCCGTGGCGGCGGGGAGTTCCCCGTACCCGAGCAGGGCCAGGAGCTGGTCGACGGCGATCGGGGGCAGGTCGTCGGAGAGCCGGCCGAGGCGCTGGCCGAGCCGGCGCAGCCGCTCCTCCACCGCCGGCCGGGTGAGTGCCGTGGCCGGGTCGTTGGGCAGGCCGACCGCCGCCCGGACCAGGTCGGCGAGGGGCGCGAGCCGGCGCCGCTCGCCGAACGCGGCGCAGCGTACGGAAAGCACCCGGGCACCGGTGTGCGCGGCGTACCGGCCGGCGCCCACGTCGTAGCCGGCGGCGAGGCGTTCCACCTCGGCGGCGAACCGGGACTTGCCGATCCCCGCCTCGGCGGTCATCAGCAGCACCCGGGGCTCACCCCGGTCGATCACCTCGGCGAGCCGGCCGGCGACCCGACCGATCTCGGTCTCCCGACCCACGAACGGCGCCTCGTCACCGAGACCGGACCGGGTGCCCGGGGCGTCCAGGAGGCCCAGCAGCTCGTACGCCTCGACCGGCTCGCGCTTGCCCTTGAGCCGCAGCGGCCGCAGCGCCCGCCAGGAGGCGACGTGCCGGGTGGCGGCGGAGGTCCGCGCCCCCGCGTAGACCGCGCCCACGGCGGCGGCGTCGGCCAGCCGGGCGGCGGTGTTCACCGTGTCGCCGATGACCGTGTACTCGATCGCCGCCTGGATCCCGGCGATGACGTCGCCGGTGTTCAACCCGACCCGCAGGCCGAGCGGCGCGCCGCCGCCCCGCTCGTCGTCGAGCACCCGGCGGACGGCCCGCTGCATGGAGAGCGCCGCCCGGACCGCCCGCTCGGCGTCGTCCTCGTGCGCCACCGGCGCCCCGAAGACCGCCATGATCCCGTCGCCGGTCAGCTTGTCGACGTGCCCGCCGAAGGTCTTGACGGCGCCGGCGAGGGCGGCCAGCACCCGGTCGGTGACCGCGCCGACCCGCTCCGGGTCGAGGTCCTCGGACCAGGAGGTGAAGTCGGAGAGGTCGCCGAAAAGCACGGTGACCACCCGCCGCTCGGCGGTCGGCAGGGTGGCGGCGGCCGGCAGCGCCGCCCCGCAGTTGTGGCAGAACTTCGCCCCCGGGACAGCGAGCGTGCCGCAGACCGGGCAGGTCACGGCTGCTCCACCCCGAGGTACTCGAGCTGGGCGCGGACCGACCACTCGGCGGCCCACCAGAGCGACCGGTCGACGTCGGCGTAGACCTTGGCCACCACCTCGGACGCGCTGGTCGCGCCCGCCGCCACCGCCGCCCGCACCTGGTCCAGCCGGGCCCGCCGATGGGCGAGGTAGAACTCGGCCGCCGCGCCGCAGTCGGCCAGCGCCGGGCCGTGCCCGGGAAGTGCCGGGATCCCCCGGTACGTGGAGAGCAGTTCCAGGCTCGACAGGTAGTCCCCGAGGTGGCCGTCCGGATGGGCGACCACGGTGGTGCCCCGGCCCAGGATGGTGTCGCCGGTGAGCACGACCCGATCGTCGCCGTGCTCGACCAGGAAGCAGACCGAGTCGGCGGTGTGCCCGGGGGTGTTGAGCAGGCGGATCTCCAGCCCGTCGATGCCGAAGTGCTCGCCCGGCTCGGTCAGCGGCTCGCCGCCGATGGTGTGTGCCGGGTCGGCGGCGAGGACGTGCGCCCCGCCGAGCAGTTCGCTCAGCCGCGGCGCGCCCTCGGTGTGGTCGGGGTGCCCGTGGGTGATCAGCACGAACCCGACCGGCCCGTGCGCCGCGATCGCGGCCAGGTGCGCCTCGTCGGCCGGGCCCGGGTCGACCACGACCGCGTGCTCGGCGCCGGGGGCACGCAGCACCCAGGTGTTGGTGCCGTCGAGCGTCATCGGCCCCGGGTTCGGCGCGCGCAGCAGCCTCACCCACCCCGGCAGCTCGTCCGCGAGGGCACCCGCCGCCCCGGTCACATGCCCGCCCATGGCAGCGATCGTACGACCCCGCTCGCCACTCCCCGCGATCTTGCAGGTTCCGCCTGTGATTTGTGGTCGTTCACGGCTTTCGCCGGGGCGGTACCGGCAAGATCGCGGGGCGGCGGCGGATCAGGCCACCTCGACGATGACCTCGACCTCGACGGGCGCGTCGAGCGGCAGCTCGGCCACCCCGACCGCGCTGCGGGCGTGCCGGCCGGCCTCGCCGAAGACGGCGCCGAACAGGTCGGAGGCCCCGTTGATCACCCCCGGCTGGCCGGTGAAGCCCGGCGCGCTGGCCACGAAGCCGGTCAGCTTCACGACCTTGACCACGTTCTCGAGGCCGACCAGCGAGTCGATCGCGGCGAGCGCGTTCAGGGCGCACCGCTGGGCCAGGTCCTTCGCCTGCTCGGCGGAGACGCCGTTGCCGACCTTGCCGGTGGCGAGCAGCTTGCCCTCGGCCATGGGGAGCTGGCCGGAGACGTAGACGTGCTGCCCGGACTGGACGGCCGGCACGTAGCTGGCCACCGGCGGCACCACCTCGGGCAGGGTCAGGCCCAGCTCGGCGAGCTTCGCGTGCGGTCCGTTGCTCATGCCCTCAGCCCTTCGGGCGCTTGAGGTAGGCGACGAGCTGCTCCGGGTTGGGGCCGGGAACCACGGAGACCAGTTCCCAGCCGTCCTCGCCCCAGTTGTCGAGGATCTGCTTGGTCGCGTGGACCAGCAGCGGGACCGTGGCGTATTCCCACTTCTGCATGGAGGAAGGCTCCCTTGCCTGGCATGTACTTTGGTCAGGCACAGCCTACGGTCCGGCGGAACTACCGGGACGCGGGACGCTGCTCCGGGGCGGGCGGTTCGCCGCAGGGCCCCTCGTGGTCGTACCGCTGTGGGCACCGGGTGCGGTCGGCCAACAGGAGGTCGCAGAAGACCCGGTGCCGGTTGTTCTGGTCGTCGGCGGTGGACACGGTGGTCTCGCCGGCGTCCAGTTCGCCGAGGAAGCCCAGCGAGGTGGCCACGGTGCCGGCCAGCGCGGTGGCCGCCGCCAGGTCGGAGACCCGGACCGGCAGGTGGATGACGTATCCCGGCGCCTCGTCGTCCCGGCTGGCGGGGCGGATCAGCCTGCGGAGCACCTCGACCGGCTGGCGGTACGGCCACTCGTTGCCCGACGGCCCCGTGCCGGGCCCCTCGTCCGCACCGGGTCGCCCCGCCCGCTCACCGGTCGCGAACTGGACTCGAGGGATGTTCTCCGCGTCGCGCATGTCCTGCCTCCGGGCGTCGTACCTGATCAAAGTCATCACATCCGGCTCGGCCCACTGCTCCGTCCGGCCCGCGTCGCGACGAACGTAGGACCTGCCGGAAGTCCCGGCAACGGGACGCGCATATCCGATCACGTCCAGTCACATATGCGACACACCTCTCGTCCGGAAGGCGACGGCCTCTTCACGTTCTGCCGGACTCGCGGCACCCACCCGCGTACGCGGGGCTGGCAAGTCGGCCATCGACCGCTACCCTTCCGGTCTGGACGGGCGACCCCGCTCGCCCGCCGTGCTGGATCACGCGTCCACCGCCTTCGGGCGGCGACGACGCCGCACCCCGGGGGGGAAGAGATGACCCAACCACCCATCGGCGGTGCCGCCGCGCCCGGTGGCCCGTCGCCCGCGCAGCCGCCGTTCGGCGCCACGCCGATGCCCGGGGCGTTCCCGCCGCCGGGGCCCGGGGCGCCCCCGCAGCCGGTGCCCGGGGGCTACCCGCCCGGACCCGGCGGCTACCCGCCGCCCGGACCCGGGGGCTACCCGCCGCCAGCGTCGGGGGGCTACCCGCCGGCCGGACTCGGGGGCTACCCGCCGCCGGGGCCCGGAGGCTACCCGCCGAACCAGCAGCCGCCGGCCCCCAAGAAGCGGCGCGGCCTGCTGATCGCCTCGATCGTGCTGGCCGCGGCGGTGCTGCTCTGCGGCGGTGGCGGCACGGCCGCGTTCCTCACCCTGCGTAACGCCGAGGACGGCCAGGGCGCCAAGGAGCCGTCGGTCGCGGTGGAGGGCTTCCTCACCGCCGTCTACAAGGACCGGGACGCCCGGAAGGCGGCCACCTTCGTCTGCTCCGCCTCGCGTGACGACAAGAAGATCGCCGCCAAGGTCGCCGAGGTGCAGAAGTACGCCACGCAGTACCAGAACCCACGGTTCCGCTGGACCAGCCCGAAGGTGGACAACCAGACCGGCGACCGGGCGACCGTGACCACCCGGGTCACCATGACCACCTCCGACGAGAAGGTGGCCGACCAGGACCTGCGCTTCACGGTGGTGCAGAAGACGGGTTGGTGGGTCTGCGAGGTCGCCTGACCCCGATGGCCGGATGGGAGCCGGCCTCGCCTCCACCGCCCATCCCGCGCGGGCTCTAAGCTCGACGAGTGGCAGCAGCTGAGCAGCCGGTCGAGCCGGCCGGCACCGGGTGGCCGGCCCGCCTGCACGTGGTGACCGGCAAGGGCGGCACGGGCAAGACCAGCGTCGCCGCAGCGCTGGCCCTCGGGCTGGCCGCCGGCGGCCGGCGCACCCTGCTGGTCGAGGTGGAGGGGCGGCAGGGCATCGCCCAGCTCTTCGGCACCGACCCGCTGCCGTACGAGGAGCGGCACCTGACCGACGCCCCGGGTGGCGGCGAGGTACGCGCCCTCGCGGTGGACGCCGAGGAGGCGCTCCTCGAGTACCTGGACATGTTCTACAAGCTGGGCGCGGCCGGCCGGGCGCTGCGCAAGTTCGGCGCGATCGACTTCGCCACCACCATCGCCCCGGGCCTGCGGGACGTGCTGCTCACCGGCAAGGTCAAGGAGGCCACCACCCGCACCAACGGCCAGCGCCGAACGTACGACGCGGTGGTGCTGGACGCCCCGCCGACCGGGCGGATCGGCCGTTTCCTCAACGTCACGGCGGAGACCGCCCGGCTGGCCAAGGTCGGCCCGATCAAGACCCAGAGCGAGGGGGTCTCCGTGCTGCTCCGCTCGCCGATCACGGCCGTGCACGTGGTGACCCTGCTGGAGGAGATGCCGGTCCAGGAGACGGTCGACGCGATCGCGGAGCTGACCCAGCTGGGCTTCCCGGTCGGGCGGGTGATCGTCAACGGGGCCCGGCCCCCGGTGCCGGCCGGCCGCGCGGTGACCGCGGCCGAGCTGAAGCGGGGGCTGTCCGCCGCCGGGCTGCCGGCCGACGGCCGGACCGTCGCGGGGCTGGTCGAGGAGGCCCGGGACCAGCAGGTACGCCGGGAGCTGGAGGACTCGCTCCGGGCCGACCTGGTGGAGCTGGGCCTGCCGCTGACCGAGCTGCCGCTGCTCCCCGAGGGAGTGGACCGGGCGGGGCTGGAGACGCTGGCCGCGGCGCTCGTCCGGGCGGATTGACTCACACCTGCGGCCGGCCCGGAGCAGAGACACCCCGCAGACCGATACGCTCGATTGGTGCCTTCCGAAGACGCGGCGCCACCGCTGGACGTCGACCAGATCCTCGCCGATCCGGGCGTGCGGATCGTGGTCTGCTGCGGGGCCGGCGGAGTGGGCAAGACGACCACCGCGGCCGCGTTGGCGCTGCGGGCGGCCGAGCGGCACGGCCGGCGGACGGTGGTGCTCACCATCGACCCGGCCCGCCGGCTGGCCCAGTCGCTCGGCCTGACCGAGCTGGACAACACCCCGCGGCGGGTCAAGGGCATCGACGTCGAGGCCAGCGGCGGTGAGCTGCACGCCATGATGCTGGACATGAAGCGCACCTTCGACGACGTGGTGCTCCAGCACACCGATCCGGCGAAGGCGGCGGAGATCTTCGCCAACCCCTTCTACCAGGCCATGAGCTCGACCTTCGCCGGCACCCAGGAATACATGGCGATGGAGAAGCTGGGCCAGCTGCACGCCCGCGGCGAGTGGGACCTGATCGTCGTGGACACTCCGCCGTCCCGCTCGGCCCTGGACTTCCTGGACGCGCCGGCCCGGCTCTCCCGCTTCCTCGACGGCCGGATGCTGCGGCTGCTGCTGGCCCCGGCCCGCACCGGGGGGCGGAGCATGTTCAGCTTCGTGACCGCCGGCTTCGGGATGTTCTCGAAGGCCGTGCAGAAGGTGATCGGCGCGCAACTGCTCACTGACCTGTCCGGCTTCGTCGCCGCGCTGGACTCGATGTTCGGCGGCTTCCGGCAGCGGGCCGAGCAGACGTACCGGATCCTGCAGGCGCGGGAGACGGCGTTCCTGCTGGTCGCGGCGCCGGAGCCGGACGCGGTCCGGGAGGCGGCGTACTTCGCCGGGCGGCTGCGGGAGGAGCGCATGCCGCTGGCCGGCCTGGTGCTCAACCGGGTGCACGAGCCGGCGGTGCCGCGGTTGACCGCCGCCGACAGCCTGGCCGCCGCCGAGCGGCTGGCCGTCGAGGGCGGGCACGAGGGCACGGTCGAGGTGCTGCGGGCCCACGCCACGCTGGCCCAGCAGGCGGTACGCGAGCGGCGGGTGGCGGCCCAGTTCACCGAGGCCTTCCCGACGGTGCCGACGGTGTCGGTGACGGCGCAGCCCGCCGACGTGCACGACGTCGACGGGCTACGGACCATCGGCGAGGCGATCAGCCGGCGGTGAGGCGCGGCGACCGACGCGACGATCAGTTGGCGGTGGTCACCAGGACCTTGTCCTTGCCGGCCTTCTCCTTGGCGTTCTTCTTCATGGCGGCCTCGAACATCTTGCGCCAGCTGGTCACCTGCGGGTGACGGCGCAGCAACGCCCGGCGCTCGCGTTCGGTCATGCCACCCCACACCCCGAACTCGATCCGGTTGTCGAGCGCGTCGGCCAGGCACTCGTACCGAACTGGGCAGCTCCGGCAGATCCTCTTCGCCACGTTCTGTTCGGCGCCTTGTACGAACAACGCGTCCGGGTCCCCGTTCTGACATGCCGCCAGTGACGGCCAGTCAGTGATCATGCCCATCTGTACACGTCCCCCCTTGCAGTACCTACCGACTTCGCGCGACCAGCCGTCGAATTTCGACCCCCCGGTCATCCGGCCGGCCTCCCCAAGGGCGGCACGGACGACGTGTGGCTCTGTCGCCGCTCACCATCATGCTGTGTAGTCGACCGATTACGCAACGTTGTCGGCTAAATCCATCATTCCGGACACTCCCGGCTTCCCGGGCTTTCGCCCGCCCGTCTACCCGGCCCGAGTACGTGAAAACGCTGCGCGGCTCCCCCGTTCGGAGGAGACTTTCGCCAGGTTTCACGCAACCACGCACCAGGGCTCGTGCGTTTAG
The DNA here is from genome assembly GCF_026013475.1 of Micromonospora yasonensis. Lineage (GTDB taxonomy): Bacteria > Actinomycetota > Actinomycetes > Mycobacteriales > Micromonosporaceae > Micromonospora > Micromonospora yasonensis. The sequence goes on from NZ_JAPDPH010000050.1 coordinate 36,155, forward strand.
CACAACGAGGCCGGCGCGCGCCGGAAATGGGGAAACTTCCCCGCGCGCCCCTCGTTCCCTACTCGCGTACCCTGTCGAGGTGACCTGGATGCGGAAACGTGACCACAATGTGCTGACCAACGCCGCATCGCTACTTGTCTGTGGCCTGTTGGCCGGTGTGGTGGTCGCGGCGGCGGCCTTCCCCGCGGTGGCGATGTCGGGACTCGCGGCGAAGGCGGGAGCCGAGACGTTCGGCTCGCTGCCCAAGGAGCTGACGGTGGCCCGCGCGCCGCAGATCAGCTACCTGCTGGCCGCCGACGGCAAGACGCCGCTCGCCACGATGTACGACGAGAACCGGCGCGACGTCAAGCTCAAGGACATCTCGCCGTACATGCAGAAGGCCATCATCGCGGCCGAGGACCACGACTTCTACAAGCACAACGGCGTGGACCTCAACGGCGTCGCGCGGGCGTTCGTCAACAACCAGTCCGGGACGAACTCCCGGCAGGGCGCGTCGACGCTCACCATGCAGTACGTCCGGCTGGCCATCTCGTACTCGGCCACCCACCCGGCCGACGTGGTCGCGGCGACCGAGGACACCAGCGCCCGCAAGCTGCGCGAGATGCGCTACGCGCTCCAGATCGACAAGGAGCTCTCCAAGGACGAGATCCTGGAGCGCTACCTGAACATCGCCGCCTTCGGCAACGGCGCGTACGGCATCTACGCCGCCAGCCAGGTCTACTTCGGCAAGCCGCCGAGCAAGCTCGACATCCAGGAGTCCGCGCTGCTCGCCGGCCTGGTCAAGGCACCCACCGACTTCGATCCCACCACCAAGTCCGGCTACCCGGGCGCGGTCGGGCGGCGGGACTACGTCATCGACAACATGGTCCTGATCGGCGCCGTCACCAAGGAGCAGGCCGACCAGGCCAAGGCGATCAAGCTGGTGGTCAAGGACAAGCGCACGCCGAACGGCTGCGTCGCCACCACCACCCAGAGCTGGGGCTTCTTCTGCGACTACTTCTACCGCTGGTGGATGCAGCAGGAGACGTTCGGCTCCACCTCGTACGACCGCGAGCGCCGGCTGAAGAGCGGCGGCTACACCATCACCACCAGCCTGGACCTGCAGGCGCAGCGGGCCGCCGACACGGCGGTCCGCAACAACCTGGGCGTGAGCGCCACGGCTGCCCGGATGGTGGCGGTGATCGAGCCGGGCACCGGTCGGGTCCGGGCCGTCGCGGTGAACCGCAACTTCAAGATCGACGACCCGAACCACCCGCAGAACAAGATCTCCAGCGACCCGAAGAAGGCCAAGAAGAAGATCCGGGGCAACCGCCCGAACACGGTGAACCCGCTGATCACCGGCGGCCCCGGCATCACCGGCTACCAGGCCGGCTCGACCTTCAAGATCTTCACGCTGGTGGCGGCCCTGGAGAAGGGCTACCCGCTCAGTTACACCATCAACGCCCCGGAACAGTTCAAGTCCGAGTACATCATCGACTCCAGCAACCCGGCCGCCTGTAAGGGCACGCACTTCTACTGCCCGGTCAACGCCAACAAGTCGATGGCCGGCGTGCACAACATGTGGAGCGCGTTCGGATTCTCGGTCAACACGTTCTTCGTCGCGCTCCAGCAGCGGGTCGGCGCCGAGAACGTGGTGAAGGCGGCGCAGAAGCTGGGCATCACCTTCCGCGCGCCGAGCGACGCCCGGTTCGCCGAGAACAAGGACGCCGCGCACCAGTGGGGCGCGTTCACCCTCGGTGTCTCGCAGACCACGCCGCTGGAACTGGCCAACGCGTACGCCACGCTGGCGGCGGACGGCAAGTACTGCGAGCCGATCCCGGTCCAGGAGATCCGCGGCCCGGACGGCGACAAGCTCGACATCGCCAACCCGCACTGCGAGCAGCGGATCAGCACCCAGGTGGCCCGGGCCGCCGTGGACGCCGCCCGCTGCCCGGTGGGTGACCGCTCGTCGACCAGCAAGTGCAAGACCGCCACCGCG
>NZ_JAPDPH010000500.1 GCF_026013475.1 Micromonospora yasonensis
GTCCACGAGTCTCTACACGGATCTGGCTCTCGACGCGTTGAAGATGGCGATGTGGCGCCGAGAGAATCAAGGCGCTGACCTGGGCGGACTCGTCCACCACTCCGACCGGGGAGCCCAGTATCGAGCGATCCGCTACACCCAGCGGCTCGCCGAGGCCAGCGCCGTCGCCTCCGTCGGCTCCAAGGGCGACTCCTACGACAACGCGATGGCCGAGGCGTTCAACTCCCTCTACAAAGCCGAACTCGTCCGCAACAAGGGACCATGGCGCGGACTCGACGACCTGGAGGTGGCCACCGTCGAATACATCGACTGGTACAACAACCGACGGC
>NZ_JAPDPH010000501.1 GCF_026013475.1 Micromonospora yasonensis
GCACCCGGTAGCCGATCAGCTCGGTGATGCTGTCGGCGGTGGCGCACAGCCCGGAGCCGATGGTGAACAGCGCGAGGGCGGTCATGTAGAGGCGCTTGGTGCCGAACCGGTCTGCGGCCCAGCCGCTGAGCGGGATCACCGTGGCCAGCGCGAGCGTGTAGCCGGTCATCGTCCACGCCACCCGGGCGTACGACGCGTCGAACTCGTTCTGGAAGGTCGGCAGCGCCACGCTGACGACCGTCACGTCGAGGATCGACATGATCGCGCCGAGGACGACGACTCCCGCCACCTTGAGCACCGCGGCGTCGAGCT
>NZ_JAPDPH010000502.1 GCF_026013475.1 Micromonospora yasonensis
ACCGCCCGCCCCTCCGGCCCGAGGCGATTCAGCCCGGATCCCGGGGACAAGGGAATGGCCCGCCGCCCCGGGTGGGGCGGCGGGCCACGAGGATCAGAGCGTGGGTCAGGCGGCGACCGTGACGGTCACCTCGTTGATCCCCCGGGCGGCGGTGACGGCGGTGTCGCCGTTGCCGTACCGGGAGAGCGCGCGCAGGGTCCAGTCGCCCGGCGCGGCGAAGAACCGGAACTGACCGGCCGGGGAGGTCACCACCTCGGCGGTGAACTCGCCGGTGGAGTCGAGCAGCCGGACGTACGCGCCCGGGACGG
>NZ_JAPDPH010000503.1 GCF_026013475.1 Micromonospora yasonensis
CGGCGACGCCCTCACCGACTGCCGCCGCCGCGTTCAGCAGACCACCCGCGGCCGCCGCGGCCGTAAGAACGACCCGCTCTACCGTGCCCGGCGAACCCTGCACACCGGTGCCGACCTGCTCACCGACAAGCAGGCCGCCCGACTCACGGCCCTGTTCGCCATCGATGAGCACGTCGAGGTCGAAGCCACCTGGGGCATCTACCAGCGGATGATCGCCGCCTACCGGCACCCCGACCCAGCCGCGGGCCGCGAGCTGATGGTCAAGCTGATCGAGTCGCTCAGCGCCGGCGTCCCCAGGCC
>NZ_JAPDPH010000504.1 GCF_026013475.1 Micromonospora yasonensis
CCACACCCAGGCCGCCGCCGGCGTCGCCGGCGTCATCAAGATGGTCCTCGCCCTGCGGCACGGCCGGCTGCCGCACACCCTGCACCTCGACGCGCCCACCCCGCACGTGAACTGGGACCGCGGGAAGGTCCGCCTCCTCGACGAGGCGGTCGACTGGCGGCCGGGGACGCATCCTCGCCGGGCCGGGGTCTCCTCGTTCGGCGTGAGCGGCACGAACGCGCACGTGATCCTCGAAGAGGCACCCGCCGACGCCGGGCCGGCGCCGCTGCCGGCCACCGTGGACGACGGCGAGCCGACG
>NZ_JAPDPH010000505.1 GCF_026013475.1 Micromonospora yasonensis
AAGGCGATCATCGCGGCGACGAAGAAGGCGGGTCTGCCGGAGCGGGCCGCGGTGATCTCGATCGCCACGTCGCTGCAGGAGTCGAAGCTGCACAACCTGGGTCACCTTGGCGACGCCAACGATCATGACTCGCTGGGTCTGTTCCAGCAGCGGCCGTCGAGTGGTTGGGGTACGCCGGAGCAGATCACGAACCCGGAGTACGCGACCCTCGCCTTTGAGAAGGGTCTGAAGCAGATCGACGGGTGGCAGGACATGCCGCTGACCCAGGCCGCGCAGACCGTGCAGGTCTC
>NZ_JAPDPH010000506.1 GCF_026013475.1 Micromonospora yasonensis
TGGAGACCGAGCCGCACATCCTGACCACCCGGGTGATCGACCTGGTGATGCCGATCGGCAAGGGTCAGCGGGCGCTGATCGTGTCGCCGCCGAAGGCCGGTAAGACGATGGTGCTGCAGGCGATCGCGAACGCGATCACCCGCAACAACCCGGAGTGCCACCTGATGGTGGTGCTGGTCGACGAGCGGCCGGAAGAGGTCACCGACATGCAGCGGTCGGTGAAGGGCGAGGTCATCGCGGCCACGTTCGACCGTCCGCCGCAGGACCACACCACGGTGGCGGAG
>NZ_JAPDPH010000507.1 GCF_026013475.1 Micromonospora yasonensis
GCGGCGAAGGCCCCGGACCTGATCGGCCGGGACTTCACCGCCCCCGCGATCAACCAGCGCTACGTCGGCGACATCACCTACCTGCCGGTCGGTGACCGCGGGTTCCTCTACCTGGCCACCGTCATCGACCTGCACTCCCGGCGCCTGGCGGGCTGGGCGATCGCCGAGCACATGCGCACCGACCTGGTCATCGACGCCCTCCACGCCGCCCAGCGCACCCGCGGCAGCCTGCACGGGGCGATCATGCACACCGATCATGGAGCCCAGTACACGTCAAAGGCCT
>NZ_JAPDPH010000508.1 GCF_026013475.1 Micromonospora yasonensis
GCCGGGGCCAGCGTAGCCGGTGCCAGTCGGGTGGTCTTCTCGTAGGTGATCGGTGATTGCTGTCCGAGTCGGGAGTGGCGTCGGACGGTGTTGTAGCGGTGCGGCCAGCGGAACGCGGTCAGGCGGGCTTCGCGTTTGTCGGTGAAGGCGCGGCGGCCCTTGAGGGTTTCGCGTTTGAAGGTGGCGTTGAACGATTCGGCTGCGGCGTTGTCGGCGGAACTGCCGACCGCGCTCATCGATTGCCGGATGCCGGCCGTCTGGCATGCGGCGGCGA
>NZ_JAPDPH010000509.1 GCF_026013475.1 Micromonospora yasonensis
GCGGTCATCGCTGCCAGGCCCAGCGCCGAGCCGACCTGGTAGCTGGTGTTGACGATGCCCGAGGCGAGGCCGCCCTCTTCCGGCCGGGCGCTGGAGATCGCCGTGCCGAGCGACGGGATGAACGCCAGCGACATGCCCAGCGCCGCGACCAGCGAGGCGGGCAGGACGTCGACGGTGAAGGTCCCGTCCGGGCGGACCAGGGCGAGCCAGCCGAGCCCGACGGCGAGGACGGCGAGGCCGGCGACCACCATGGACTTCGGGC